>CAXTSA010000012.1:0-20094 GCA_964246755.1 uncultured Acidobacteriaceae bacterium | reverse complement strand
CCGCCTTGCGCGACGCAGTCTGGGCGCATCCCACCTGGGCCGAATCGTTGAACAGCATCTTCTTCAAGTGGGAAGGCGAAGGCGAGTAACGCGCGGTAGACTGACAGCGTGGGGGCGGCTGCGGTCAGCCTCGTACCATCCAGGTTTTTTGAGCCAAAGACAAGAGCAGGGGAATGCATGGCAGCTCCAAAACGAGCGCTTCCGAAGCCCAAGGACGGGCAGAAACGCGTCGCGATCGGGCACGTGACGCCGGAGATTGACGCGGGCCGTTTTCCGGCGAAGCGCGTTGCCGGCGACGTAGTCGTGGTCGAGGCCGACATCTTTGGAGATGGGCACGATCATGTCGAGGCCCGGCTCCTGTTTCGTGGACCGATCCCTGCACCGGTCCATGAGAAGGCGGGCGACAAGGGATGGGCGTCCGCGACCATGGTGCCGCTGGGCAACGACCGTTGGCGGGGCAGCTTTCCCGCGCCCAGCCCGGGCCGCTATCAGTACACGCTGGCGGCGAGCGTCGATCATTTCGACACCTGGAAAAATGGGCTCGCGAAGAAGTTGAAAGCGGGCCAGGATGTCGGGCTGGAGCTGCAGACCGGCAGCCTGCTGGTCTCCCTCGCAGCGGCACGCGCCAGAGGCAAGGACGCAAAGGCTCTGGAAACAGCCGCGAAGCTGCTGCGCAAAAACGGCGACGCACTCTCAGGGCTTGAGAAGAGCGGCCACGCTGAAGCCGAGCGCGACGCACTTGCCGCGCCCGGGCTCGCGCCGGAACTACTGGCGATGGTCTCGCGGTACCCCGATACGGCACTCGAAACCCGCCATGAGCGCACCCTGGCCGTCGAGGTCGACCGGGAGCGGGCCCGCTTTTCCACCTGGTACGAGCTATTTCCGCGCTCGCAAGGGGCTGAGGGCGCGCATGGCACCCTGCGCGACGTGGAAGCGAAGCTTCCGTACCTCCGGCAACTTGGCTTCGACGTGCTCTACCTGCCGCCGATCCATCCCGTCGGCCGGTCCTTTCGGAAAGGGAAAAATAATGCCGTCACGGCCGAGCCCGGCGATGTCGGCAGTCCCTGGGCTATCGGTGCCGCCGAGGGCGGCCACACGGCCATCCTTCCGGAGTTGGGCACATTTGAAGATTTTGAGCACCTGCGCGTAGCCGCCGGGGAGCACGGGATGGAGCTCGCGCTCGACATCGCGTTCCAGTGCGCGCCTGACCACCCCTGGGTCGCAGAGCATCCCGGCTGGTTCAAGCACCGCGCCGATGGCTCGATTCAGTACGCGGAGAACCCGCCGAAGAAATACCAGGACATCTACCCGATCGATTTCGAGAGCGAGGACTGGGAGGCGCTATGGGACGCGCTAGCGAGCGTCTTTCTGTTCTGGGCCGAGCGCGGCGTGCGTATCTTCCGCGTGGATAACCCGCATACTAAGGCATTTCCATTCTGGGAGTGGTGCATCGCGTCGGTGAAGCGGGAGTATCCGGACGCGCTATTCCTCGCTGAGGCTTTCACCCGTCCGCGCGTGATGGAGCGGCTTGCGAAGCTCGGTTTCTCGCAGAGCTACACGTACTTCTCCTGGCGCACCACCAAGGCCGAGCTCACCGAGTACCTCACCGAGCTCACCGAGACCGAGCAGTGGCAGTATTTCCGCCCCAACTTCTGGCCTAACACGCCCGACATTCTCCCGTTCAATCTGCAAACCGGCGGCAACGCGTCCTTTGCTCTGCGGTTCGTGCTGGCCGCGACCATGAACCCTTCCTACGGCATTTACGGCGGGGCCTATGAAAACCTGGTCGATGCGCCCTATCGCGCTGGCGGCGAAGAGTACCTCGACAGCGAAAAATACGAGATCAAGCACTGGCCGCTCGCGCTTGAAAACCCAATCTCCCGGCTCATCGCAACGGTGAACAAGGCGCGGCGCGAGCATCCGGCGCTGCAAAGGCTCGATCAAACGCTGTGGTTTCACTCGACTGACAACCCGCAGCTGATTGCCTACAGCAAGCGCTCGCGTGACAATGAGTCTACGTCTGCTGACGTAGTACTTACGGTCGTGAACCTCGATCCGGTCAACCGGCAGACCGGGTGGCTTTACCTCGATACGCAACAACTCGGCCTTAAGGATGAGTCCACCTACACCGTCGAAGACCTGCTCTCGGGCGCGACCTACACCTGGCGCGGCCCAGGCAACTTTGTCGCGCTCGACCCGGCGGTGCAGCCCGCCCATGTATTTGCCGTAAGTAGCAACGAATAGTCCAGTACGGACCAGGAGACAGGCTTGAAGCAGCAGGGAAGTGCGTCGGATCCACTCTGGTACAAAGACGCAATCATTTACGAGCTCCACGTGCGCGCCTTTGCCGACTCCAACAATGACGGCATCGGCGACTTCCCCGGGCTGCTCACGAAACTCGACTACCTGCAGGACCTTGGCGTCACCTGCATCTGGCTGCTGCCGTTTTTCCCCTCGCCACTGCGCGACGACGGCTACGACATCGCCGACTATCTCTCGGTCAACCCGAGCTACGGCACGGTCGACGACTTCAAGCGATTCCTGCACGCCTCGCACGACCGCGGCATGCAGGTCATGGTCGAGCTGGTCATCAATCACACCTCGGACCAGCACCCCTGGTTCCAGGCAGCGCGCACGGCGCCTGCGGGCTCGCCCGAGCGCGACTTCTATGTCTGGTCCGACACGCCCGAGCTGTACAAAGACGCCCGCATCATCTTCACCGACACCGAGAAGTCCAACTGGACCTGGGACCCGGTCGCTGGCGCCTACTACTGGCACCGATTCTTCTCGCACCAGCCGGACCTCAACTTCGACAACCCGCGCGTCATTCAGGAAGTCATCAACATCATGCGCTTTTGGCTCGACATGGGCGTTGACGGCCTGCGCATGGATGCAATCCCGTACCTGATCGAGCGCGACGGCACCAACTGCGAAAACCTGCCGGAAACTCACGCCGCGATCAAAGCGATTCGTGCCGCCATTGACGAAGGCTACGAAGGTCGCCTCATCCTCGCCGAGGCCAACCAGTGGCCCGAGGACGTGCGCCCCTACTTCGGCGACGGCGACGAGTGCCACATGGCGTTCCATTTTCCGCTGATGCCGCGCATCTACATGGCGCTGCGGCAGGAAGACCGCCTGCCGATTACCGACATCATGGCGCAGACCCCGGATATTCCCGAGAACTGCCAGTGGGGCATCTTCCTGCGCAACCACGACGAGCTCACGCTCGAAATGGTGTCGGATGAAGAGCGCGATTACATGTACCTGGCCTACTCGGCCGATCCGCGCATGCGCATCAACATCGGCATCCGCCGCCGCCTGGCTCCGCTGGTCGACAACAATCGTCGACGGATTGAGCTGCTGAATTCTCTGCTGTTCTCCTTCCCCGGCACGCCGATCCTTTACTACGGCGACGAGATCGGCATGGGCGACAACATCTACCTCGGCGACCGCAACGGCGTGCGCACCCCGATGCAGTGGTCCGGCGACCGCAACGCCGGCTTCTCCCGCGCGGTGCCGGCGAAGCTGTTTTCGCCTGTCATCATGGACCCGGTCTGGGGCTACGAGGCGATCAACGTCGAGGCCCAGCAGTCGGACCCTTCGAGCCTGCTGAGCTGGATGCGCAACATGATCTCTTTGCGCAAGCTGTTCCAGGTCTTCGGCCGCGGCACGCTGCGCTTTCTCTCGCCTGAGAACCGCAAGGTGCTGGCGTATGTGCGCGAGGGCGAGGGTTCGCGCATCCTGTGTATCGCGAACCTGTCACGCTTCGCCCAGCCCGTCACGCTTGACCTGTCGGAGTTTGAAGGCATGACCCCGGTCGAGATGCTCGGCTACGTCGAGTTCCCCGCGATCACCAAGGCTCCGTACCACGTTACGCTCGGCTCCTACGGCTTCTTCTGGCTGGAGCTGCAGCCCTCGCCCGATCGCGAAGCGCTCGATGACGCCGGCAGCCCGGATGCCGTAGCGCAGATCTCGCTGCGGCAGGAACATGACTGGGAAGGTGTGTTCGCCTCCGCCGGCCGTCTCTTTGAGGAGCGCCTGCTGCCCGACTACCTGCCGCGCCAGCGCTGGTTCGGGGCCAAGAGCCGTACTGTCTCGACGACCACGGTCACCGACTGGGCGCCGCTCGGTTCAGCCAAAGACACGCAATCTTCTATCGCCCTCGCCATCGTTGAGGTCCAGTATGTCGAGGGGCCGCCGGAGACCTACCTGCTGCCGCTCACGCTTCTCTTCGGCGAGGCGGCGAACGCCTTGCGCGAATCCGCGCCCGTTGCTGCTGTGGGCGCCGTGCTCGCGCCGGGGGCGGAGGGCGTACTGGCCGATGCCATGTACGCGGAAGGAGCCTCGGCTGCGCTGCTCGACCTGATCGCGCACGCGGGCGAGTTGCCCATGCGCAAGGGTGCGCTGCGCGGTGAGCCCTCGACCCTGTTCGCCGGCCTGCGCGGCGAGGGCATCCTGCCGCCGCGCCGGTCTTCGGCCGAGCAGAGCAACACGTCTATTTTCTTCGGCGACCGCCTCATCATGAAGCTTTTTCGCCGGCTCCAGTTCGGGCCCAACCCCGATGTGGAAATCGGCCGCCACCTCACGGAGGAGTCCGCTTACCGCAACATCGCCCCCTTCGGCGGTGCTATCGCCTACAGTTTGGACGGGCAAGAGCCGGCCACGGTCGCCATGCTGCAAGGCCTGGTGCAGAATGAGGGCGACGGCTGGCAGTGGACGCTCGAAGAGCTGGCCCGCTACTACGAGGGGGCGCTCGCCTCGCAGTTCCCACCCGCGCAACTGCCCCGCGCGGGCCAAGAGATCGACGCAAACGGCCCCGCGATGGCGCAGGCCCGCGACGCGGCCGGCATTTATCTGGAAGCCGCCTGCACTCTGGGCCGGCGCACCGCGGAGATGCACCTGGCGCTCGCGCAGCCCACCAGCGACCCCGCGTTCACGGTCGAAACCATGAGCAGCGACGACCTGCGCGCGCTTGAGCTGGACCTGCGCGCGCATGGTTCGCAGGCGTTCGACGTGCTGCGCGGCAGCCTGTCCAGGCTGAGCGACGGATCAGACAGCGCGGTAGAGCTCGCCGGGCTGGTGCTCAGCCGCCGCCGTGCCATCCTGGGCAAGTTTGGGGCGCTCACCACCGTCGGCGAGGGTGCGCTGCGTACGCGCGTGCACGGCGACTACCACCTGGGCCAGACACTCCGCACCAGAGGTGATTTTGTGCTGCTCGACTTCGAGGGCGAACCCGCGCGCCCCCTCTCCGAGCGCCGGGCCAAGCAGTCGCCCATGAAAGACGTCGCCGGCATGCTGCGCTCGTTCTCCTACGCGGCCTATGCGGCGCTCACACGCATCACCCAGCGCCGGCCGCAGGACTACGACACGCTCGAGCCCTGGGCGCGCTTGTGGGAGGCTGCCGCCTGCTCCGAGTTCCTCGACTCGTACCGCAAAATCACGGCCGGCAGCGCTATCGTGCCTCCCGACGAGGCGAGTTTCCGGCAGCTGCTGGACGTCTACCTGCTCGACAAAGCGCTGTACGAGCTGGTGTACGAACTCAATAACCGCCCGGCCTGGGTACGCATTCCGCTCGCCGGCATTTCCCAACTTTCGCGCGGCCCCGTAGCATGGGGGCTGGAGTAGTTTTTACCCATGTCGAAAATGGAAACAGAGCCCGAGCTCGCTACGGCAACCGCCTCCCCCGGTACTTCGGCCGCCACGCACACCGCCACGCTGTTCGCGGGGATCAGCGGGGCTGTCGACGGCGATCAGTTGCGCGCCCATGCGACCACGCTCGCGGCCTCGGGCGCTCTGGGCGGTGCGCACATCACGGTTGCGTACCCCGGCCCTGATACGACCCGTACCCCCTTGAGCGGCGCGATGGACCTGCTGTCGTATCCCTTGCCGACCGCTGAAGGTGCGGCCTCGCCGTGGGCGCAGACCGCGGCGGCCGAGTCCGCGCTGCTCGCGCTCTCTGCCGGCTCGCAGGGTGGCACCCCGGCCCAGGCCATCGTGATGCTGCATGCGGACCTTGCCGCGCTCACGCCGTCGGCCCTGATGCAGCTGGCCTCGCCGGTGCTGGCGCGCGAGGCCGACCTGGTGATGGGTAGCTACACGCTGGGTCCCTATGACGGGCTGCTCAATGGGAGCATCCTCGCTCCGCTGACGCGCGCGCTTTACGGCAAGCGCGTGCGCTTTCCTCTGGCGCCCGACTTTGCCGTGTCGCCTCGCATGGCCGCGCGGCTGGCCGTGAGCGCGCACAGCCGCAGCGGGGGAGCAGCGACTCCGCCGGTGCTCTGGCCCACCACGGTCGCAGCCGGTATCGATGCATCGGTATTTGAGGCCGCGCTTGGCTTCGGGCATCCAAGCCCGGCCGGCGACATGGATCTGAGCACGGTCATCACGCAGGTTGTCGGCTCTGCTTTTGCCGAAATGGAAGTGCATGCCCCGCTTTGGCAAAGGGTGCGGCCGACGCAAAATGGAGCGGCTCGCAATGGGTTCGTGGCAGCTTCGCATGCGCCGGGGGCTGAGGTCGATACCGCGTCGATGGTCAAGTCATTTTTGCTGGGCTCACGCAGTCTGCAGGATGTCTGGGGATTGGTGCTGCCTCCCGTTACGTTGCTCGACCTGAAGCGGCTTACCCTGCTGGCTCCGGAAAAGTTCCGTATGCCGGATGAGCTGTGGGTGCGCATCGTATACGATTTCGCGCTCGGCTATCGCCTGCGCACGATCAACCGCACCCACCTGCTCGGCGCGTTGACGCCGCTCTATCTTGGTTGGGTCGCCTCGTACATCCACGAGATGGGAGCCGACGCGGCTTACGATGCCGAGGCCCGCTGGGAGCGCCTGGCGCGCGCCTTTGAGGATGGCAAGCCGTACCTGGTGCGCCGCTGGCGCTGGCCCGACCGGTTCAACCCGTAAGTCCGTAACTGCGGGAGCACCGCCGCAGGTTTTGCCATCAACGCCGCGTCCGTTTTTCGAGACGCACTGCACGGGAACAGGAGAACGGGCATGGGTCAACAGATCGCACAGTCTTTGCAGGATTCGGTAGGCCGCGTCGTCACGAAAATTGTGACGCTGCTGCCAGGCATTGTCGCCTTTATCCTCGTTCTGCTCGTCTTCCTTGGTGTTGCGGCCGGCCTGGCCTGGGTGACACAGCGCCTGCTTGCCGCCCTTCGCTTCGACGCGCGCTTTGAGCAAAGCGAAAACCTGTCCGAGTGGACCCACTCGCCTTCGCGCCTGGTCTCCCGCATCGTGTTCTGGGGCATCTTCCTGATCGGCATACTGGTCGGCATCTCCGCGTTTGAGGCCGGTTCCTCCGACGTCGGCGTCTCCGCGTATGTCTTCTCCTATGTGCCGCGCGTGGTCGGCGCGCTCGTACTGCTGTTTGCCGGCACGCTGATCGCCCGCGTGCTGGGCCGGTCGGTACTGATCTCCGGCGTCAACATGAACCTCCAGTACGCGCGGCTGCTTGGAACCGGCGTCAAATGGCTGGTGCTGGTACTCACGGCGGCCATGGTGCTCGATCACCTGGCGATCGGCGGCCGCATCGTCGACCTGGCTTTCGGCATTCTCTTCGGCGGCATCGTCTTCGCGCTTTCGCTCGCCGTGGGTCTGGGCTCGCGCGACCTGGTCACCCGCTCGCTGGAGCGGGAGGTCCCGGTGCGTCCCGTCGCTGTCCCCGTCACCGAAGAACGCATCCATCATTTCTAGATGGTATTTTGAGGACCAATTCCTAGGGCTGGCGGTGCTGTGTGGCCACGAAGAAAATCGCGCACGCCACGCCGGCCACTGCCGTAGTCTCCCCGGCGATCGAGGCGAGGGATGAGGTCGACAGCCAGCTCGCGCGATACCGCGCGATGCGCGACTTCTCGACTACCGAGGAACCTTCCGGTAGCCCCGCACCGGTTATCCCCGCGGGCGGCCTGCCGTTCGTGATCCAGAAGCATGCCGCGACCCGGCTGCACTACGACTTCCGTCTGGGCTGGCGCGGTGTGCTCAAGAGCTGGGCTTGTGCCAAGGGCCCCAGTTACGTAACCCGCGACCGGCGGCTGGCCGTCGAGGTGGAAGATCACCCGATGGAGTACGGAGGGTTTGAGGGCACCATCCCCAAAGGCCAGTACGGCGGCGGCACGGTGCTGGTGTGGGATCAGGGCACATGGGAGCCGCTCGCGGGGACCGACGTTGACGAGGGCCTCCGGAAAGGCTCGCTCAAATTCACCCTGCACGGGGAAAAGCTTCAGGGACGCTGGACGCTGGTGCGCATGGGCGGCCGCGCCGCGAGTGAGGCCAAGCCGAACTGGCTGCTGATCAAGGAGCACGACGGCAACGAGCGCCCAGAAGATGCGCCGGCCATTACCGACGAGGCACCGGACAGCGTCGTTACCGGCCGTAGCCTGGAGGCTATCGCTGAAGCCGAGGATCATGTCTGGAACTCGCGTCCGGCGGAGCAGAGCGCGGCTCCGGCAAACCGCTCTCGTTTGCAAGCGAAGCTGAAAAACGCCAATCTCCACGGAACAGTTCTTTCAAAGGCCGGGAGCGCGAAAAAACGGCCGGGAAAGCTGACGTATGCCGATGCGTCCGCGGAAGAGAAGCAGCCGGCCGAGCAAAGCACTGGTTCCGCCTGGTTCGACGGCGCCCCGTCAGAACCGATGCCCGCCTTCTTCCCACCCCAGCTCGCGACTGCCGCCGCCAAAATTCCTGAGGGCTCCGGCTGGCTCCATGAGCTCAAGCTCGACGGCTACCGCATCCAGGCGCACATACGCGCGGATGGGAAGGGAAAGCGCCGGGCGACGCTCTTCACCCGCTCCGGGCTGGACTGGACGCACCGCATGCGCGCTGTGGCCCGCGCCGCCGAAAAGCTCCCGGTGCAGCAGGCCGTGATCGACGGAGAGCTCGTCGTGCTCAACGCGGACGGCTCGAGCAGCTTCAGCAAGCTCCAGGCCGCGTTTGAAAAAGGCGAAGCGCAAACTCTTACTTACTTCGCGTTTGACCTGCTGCACCTCGACGGGCGCAACCTGCGCGGATTGCCGCTGCACGCCCGCAAGGCGCAGCTGGAGCCGCTGGTTATCGAGGCTGCGGATCCGCTCTTTGGGTTTAGCCCGCATCTCCAGCTCGGCGCCGAGCAGGTCTACACGCACGCGTGTGAGCTCGGCGCCGAAGGCATTCTCTCCAAGCAAATGGACGCGCGGTACACGAGCGGCCGCACGGACTCGTGGTTGAAGCTCAAATGCACCCATCGGCAGGAGTTCGTGATCGCGGGCTTCACCCTGCCGAAAGACGGCGGCAGCGGACTGGGTTCGCTGCTGCTCGGCTACTACCGCGAAGGAAGCCTGATCCACTGCGGACGGTGCGGCACGGGGTTCACTCAGGCTTCGGCGCGTGCTGTTCGCAGGCAGCTGGAAGGGCTTCGGCAGGCAAAGCCACCCTACGGCAAACCACTCGACCGCGACGCGAAACGCGATGCGATCTGGGTCCGCCCGGAGCTGGTGTGCGAGGTGCAGTTCGCCACCTGGACCGCCGACGGTTCGATCCGGCACGCGTCGTTCCAAGGCCTGCGCGCGGACAAGCCCGCGAACGAGGTGGTGAAGGAAGAGCCGGAGCTGCCAAAGTCGGATTCGGCCAGTGAGGAAGCGCCGAAGTCGTCGGAACAGGAAAGGGCTCCAGCGATGGAAAAACGTCGCGAAGCCGAGGCTAAGCCCGAGAGGGAGCAAGAACCCTCCAAACAGAAACCGAAGGCAAAGCCGGCCGAGGCAAAGCCCACTGGGAAAACTGCGACAAAGCACGAAGCAGCTTCCGCCAGGGCTGTGGGGAAACCGGCAAGCCGCCTCACCCACCCGGAAAAGGTGCTGGACGAGGCGAGCGGCACGACCAAGCAGCAGCTCGCCGACTACTTTGAGGCTGCGGCCTCTGCGATGCTGCCGCACATCGCCGGCCGTCCGGTCTCGATCGTGCGCTGCCCCGAAGGCACGGGGAAGCAGTGTTTTTTTCAGAAGCACGCCAAAACGGGTCTGCCGGCGAGCATCGGCTCTATCCCGGTGCCCGACCGCGATAACCCCGCGCACACGGAGCCATACATCGCGGTCGACTCCCCCGAAGCGCTCGTTGCCCTGGCACAGCTTGGGGTGCTCGAGCTGCACCCCTGGGGCTCCCGAGCCACGGCGCTGGAGCAGCCGGACCGGCTCATCCTTGACCTCGATCCCGACGAAACCTTGCCCTGGAGCGCCGTGGTCGAAAGCGCGCACACCATTCGCGCCTTCCTCCGGGAGTTGCACCTGGAGACTTACGTCAAAACCACCGGCGGCAAGGGCCTGCACATCGTAGCGGCCATCGAGCCATCGGCCGAGTGGCCGGAGATTCGCCTGTTCGCGCGGGGCATTGCCGCCGCCATCGAGAGCAGCGACCCAAAACTCTACCTCATCAAGATGACCAAGGCCGCGCGCAAAGGCCGCATCTTCCTGGACTGGATGCGCAATGAGCGCGGGGCGACGGCCGTCGCGGCCTGGTCGCCGCGGGCCCGCGCAGGCATGCGTGTCGCCGTGCCGCTCGCCTGGGAAGAACTGACGAGCGGCCCGCCTGTGTTCGCGGTCGCCAACTTCAGCCAGTGGCGCAGCCGGACCGAGCCGGGCAGCGATCCCTGGGCCGGCATGAAGCCGCAACGTCTTTTGCCCGAGTTGCTCCATGCCGTGCTGGAGCAGAGCGGAGCGACTGAAGGCAAGCGCCGTCGCTGAAGCCAAGATAATGAGCGTCCGCGAAGAGCTTTACTGGGGTGCGCCATCCGGCAGCGACGCCGGGGCTGCGATCGCAAACCGGCCGTCCGGCGCCCGGTCCAGAGTAGGGGCATAGGTGCCCAGCAGCTGCCGCCGCCACCACAGTCCGCGATTCTGCTTTTGCGGCCAACTGCTGAACCAGTATTGCCACAGCACGGCACGTACATAGCGTGGGGGCGCCTGCTCGAACGGATTTGCCGCAAACAATCCGAGCACATCGGGGCTGCCTTCGAGCAGCCGCTCCTCGGTCCGGGGCACCAGGGGATTCTCCCGCCACGCACCGAGCGAGGCAAACCACAGGTTCCAGTCGAAGCGCGGCTGGTAGGGCGCGTAGATGCGGGGGCGCTTCGCGGGATCCTGCGGTTTGTAGCGGAACGGGTAGGCGGTCCAGGTTTGCCCGTCATCGGAGCCCTGGAACTCGATCTCGTACCGGTGCGGCGTCATATTGGCAAACAGGCCGTAGCCGTTGGCGATGCGGAAGGGATCGAGCGCCATTGCGGGCCAGGCCGGCAGCGGATTCCGCGGAGAAAACAGCCCGACCAGCGGGACCAGCGCGGCATAGAACACCCACAGAAGCGCGAAGGCGGTGAGCGCGGCTCCGGTGTTGGCGAGCGCGCGGTTGGGGGCCGGCCGCTTTCTTTCAGTGGTAGCAGCTTCGCTCCAGCGCGCAGGCACAAACCGCCGCAGGGCACGGTCGTCGAGCAGCAGAAAACCCAGCGCGAGCACAAGGTAGTTCAGGAAGCAGTAGTTGGCCGTGACGATCACGCCCGCCTGCCAGACCGTGACTAGAAAGAAGCACGCGATGCGGAACGGACGCGGCAGAACGGCCAGGAAAACAAGCCCAAGCTCCATGGCAAGCGTCAGTGCGGCGGTGGCGATGTGGAACCAGTTCGGCAGGTGTTGCAGGTACCAGCCCACCCAGGTAGGCAGGGGGCCGTTCTGGTAGTACTCGTACATTGCGGTGAGATTGCGCCAAGTTGGGTCGCCGCTCGTGAGCTTGACGACTCCCGACTCAAAGTAGATGCGGAACCACTCGAACAGCAGCAGCAGGAGGCTGGCGTGCGTGGGAAGGCTGCGCGCGCCCAGGCCCGGCAATACACCCCGAGGCGCCAAAAACCAGGCCAGGAAACCCGCCTCCAGGAGCATGCCGTCGGACTGGTACCCGGAGAATATGCCGGCACCCGCTACAAACGAAAGAAAGCAGACGAAGCAAGCAGCGAGGGTGAGCCGGGGCCAGACGTTGGCGGTCGCGAGCAGCGAGGCCGCCATACCGATCCAGCACAGGGCCGCGAGCATCCCGTTGCCGGAGGAAAGCCAGAGAAGGGTGGGCGCGTACCACAGGTGGAGAGGCCCGGGGAGCGCCTCGTGGACGCGCCCGAGATACTCGCCCGCCGGCAAAATGCCGCCCGGGCCGACGAGGCCGCGCACCTGGAAAACGAGCGAGAAGAACGCCGAGAAATACAGCAGCCCGAGCGCTCGGAGAAAAAGCCACCGGCTCAGCAGGTGATGACGCGCGCCGCAGTCTTGCCGAAACAGCCAGGGGAAGGTCTGCGCCAGGGGTCCCGGGGTGTCGGCGAGCGCTTCCATCATGGGCTATCAGAAGAGCCCGCGCGGGCTGCTAGTTGCTCTCGTCGCGTTTGTGCAGCGTCGGGCGGTCGTCTCCGGGCTGCGCATTGGGATCGTTCGCGTTGGGATCCTGCGTGCTGACCTTGCGCAGTGTCGGTTTGTTGCCGTTCCGCTTATCGTCAAGCTTGCGCTTGTTCTCGATACGCGCCAGACGGCTCTTCACATCGTCGAACTCGGAGGTGGTCTCCAGGTACTCGTTGCGTGGCGGCAGCAGGGTTGCGATTTCCTCCTGCGTGCGCCCAATACGGTCCGGCGTTGCGGGGTGGGTCTCAAAAGCGCGCGCCACCATGCCGGGCTTCTGCTTTTCCAAGTTTTCGATCTTCTCGAAGAAAGTCACCAGCGCCTGCGGGTCATAGCCGGCCCGGTACAGGTACTGCGTCCCGAGGAAGTCGGCCTGCGCCTCAAAGTCGCGCGAGAACTGCAGGAAGGTGACCGGGATGGCGAGGCTCGACGCCTCGTACAGTCCGTATCCCAGGCCGCCGCCGACCATGATCAGAGGAATTGTGCTCATCTGGGCATAGTTCATGCGGGTCTGCTCGCGCATGGCATGGTGGGCGGCCACGTGCGCAATCTCATGCGCCATCACGCCCGCGACTTCCGCTTCCGTATCCGCGTTCAGGATGAGCCCGGAGTTCACGAAGAAAAATCCTCCGGGAAGCGCCATGGCGTTGACCTCGTCCGAGTCGATGACCTTGACGGTGAACGGCACACGCGCGTCGGAGTTCTTGACGATGTTTTGGGCGATGCGGTTGACGTACTCGGTCACGACCGGGTCGGTGATGAACTTGGTGCTTTTCTCAAGCTCCATCGAGTACTGCTTGCCTTCGCCGATCTCCGTGTTGGTCGAGTACCAGTTGCCCAGCCCGCGGGCGCCGATGTTGCGCGTACCCACGGCGTTCACATCCTCATCGCTGCCCGGCTTAACGCCCTGCACCACGCCATCCGGCCCGACTTTCGCTTCCAGCGGCACCGGTTTTTCCGGTCCGGCGGGGGCGGGGAGGGCAGCTTTCGCGTTCTTGTCCGTCTTCTTCTTGTTGCCGGTACCGGGGACGGTAGGGGGCGTCGTCGGCGCTGTCGTTGGGCCGGTCGTCTGTGGAACGGTCGAAGGTGTCGGCTGCGGTGCCGGCGGAGTGGTGGTCTGGGCGCCCAGCGTAGCGGAAAAGGCGAGCAGCAGGCTCGCGAAGGGAAAAAGACGCTTCGTCATAGAGACACCTCGAACGGAGAAAGAGGGCTCGGGAATACCCCTCATCTACTTAGACGTAGTATGCGCTCTCACGTTCCATAAGTCGCCGATTTTCGGTTTCGGTGAGTACAGTGACTCGCCCAGGTCGCCGAAACGGGAAAAACCGGGCTTCCGGCGCTCAACCCGACCGTTCCGGGCGGACGAGCCTGTTTGCACCGAGGAAACTTTGCACCAGGGACACAGGGACGTACACTGGGACGCGTATGGACTTCATGGCAGAAGCAAACCCCGGCACCATCGCGCAGGCCGACCCCACCCATCCGGTCACGCTGGCGATCGACATCGGCGGCACCGGCCTCAAGATGATGGCGCTCGACAATGACGCCAAACCGATGACCGAGCGGGTGCGCTCGGAAACGCCTGTCAAGCCGACGCCTTCGCGGATCCTCGACGTGCTTGAAACTCTGCGCGAGAAGATTCCGCCGTTCGAGCGCGTTTCCGTCGGTTTTCCGGGCGTAATCAAAAGCGGTCACACGCTCACCGCGGCCAATCTCCATCCTGACTGGATCGGCTTCGACCTGCAGGGCGAGATCGAAAAGCGCTGGGGCAAGCCCGCCCGGGTTGCAAACGATGCTGCTGTCCAGGGCTATGGAGCGGTCGCGGGGCAAGGCGTCGAACTGGTCATCACCCTCGGTACCGGCATGGGCTCGGCCTTGTTCACACGCGGCCGCCTTTGCCCGGGGCTCGAGCTCGGGCATCACCCTTTCCGCAAAGGCAAGACCTACGAGGACTATCTCGGGCGCCGCGGCCTGAAGGAAATCGGCGCGAGCAAGTGGAACAAGCTGCTGCAGAGAGCCATTGACCAAACCGCCCATACCTTCAATTGGGACCACCTCTACATCGGCGGGGGCAATGCCAAGCTGGTGCAGTTTACGCTGCCGGAGAACGTGAGCTTGGTATCGAACCAGGACGGCCTGCTTGGCGGCATCAAGCTGTGGGGCGACCAGGGATAGAGCGGGGCGCGATGGGTGCGAACTGGACTGAGGACGGGACCAAGCCGCGTGTCTCTGAGGCGCCATCGCCTATCCGGGTCCTCATCGCCGAAGACCAGGCCATGCTGCTGGGCGCGCTCGCCGCGTTGCTTGAGCTGGAGCCGGACATCGTGGTTTGCGGACGGGCCGCGAACGGCCGCGAAGCGCTCGCTGCGATTCCGAAGCTCCGGCCTGACGTCGTTGTGACCGACATTGAAATGCCGGAGCTGAGCGGCTTGTCGCTGGCCGCCGAGGTGCGCGACCTGTACCCGAAGGTCCGCGTGATCGTCCTGACTACGTTCGCCCGGCCCGGCTATCTCCGCCGCGCGCTCGATGCCGGCGCGAAAGGCTACCTGCTCAAGGACCGGCCCTCAGCCGAGTTGGCCAATGCCGTACGCCAGGTGCACGCGGGCAAGCGCATGTTCGACCCCGAGCTGGCCGCTGAAGCCTGGGCGGAAGCTGACCCGCTGACCGAGCGCGAGCGCCAGATCCTGCGCCTCGCCGGGGAAGGCCGGTCAAGCGCGGAGATCGCGGCTCAGTTTCGCCTGTCCGAGGGTACTGTGCGCAATTACTTATCGGAAGCATCGAGCAAGCTGGGGGCTGCAAACCGGGTTGAGGCCGCGCGGATCGCGCGCACGAAAGGCTGGTTATAGACGGGGATTTCCGCGCTACGCTTACGGGCCGGGTCACATTACTGGCCGGACGCGCGCGTTAGAACCGCGGAAAACGCCTCGCCCGAAGGAAGGAAATCGATGCGCATTCCGGGGAGCACTCCGTGCAGCCATTCGGCGCAATAGCGCATACCGGTTTCCTCCGACGCATCGTGTCCCAGCAGAATGAGCGCTTTCGCTCGGCCCTCGGCTGCCGCATCCCGCGCGTAAGGGATCGCCTCCCACTCCGTCGATTCACCGACGACCAGCACCTGCACCTCCGGGTTTTCGAGCATCTGCACCTGACGCGTAAGCCCGGAGGCGCCGGGCATCAGAGCCATCTTCGTGACCGGCATCGCGGGGTCGCCCACCACTCGTACCGCGAGAGCGCCTGTTTTTCGCTCCAGCATCGCCGCGAGCGCACGCACCGTGACAGGTCTCGGGAGCACAAACAGGTGGGAGTTGGGCCCCTGCTGGGCGTTCTTCAGACCCAGTTGGTCGACCATCCCGGTCAGGATGCCGTCCGGTTCGTGCCGGTGCCATCCATCGTGGAACCGCCACACAACCAGGTGGTGCTCCTCAATATATTTCAATTTCTCGGCTACGACCGGGTCATTCGGTAAGGCGCCACGATCGTCCAGGTGGTTGTAGAAGGTCGGCTCATGGGTGATGACAAGGTTGTCACCCTTTGCCACTGCCTGGCGCAGAACCGCAAGCGTGTCCATGAAGGTCGTCGCGATGCCGGTGACCGCTGTTTGGGGATCGCCCGCCTTGATGGTGTCTACCGTGTCGGCTAGCGGAGCCGCCCCGTTAGCCGCGACAATTTTCGCGATGACCTCACGCGCTGTCACCGGTCCGGGCGCCTGGGCAGGACCGGCTGCGACCGCGCAAGCCCAGATCCACCCCGCCGCCCATGCTCTTCTCATAATGGTTCCGATTCGCTCCAGTACCTGGCCCAAGCGGAAGCGGCGAGCCTCGGAAGCTCGCCGCTGGCGTGGTTGTACATGATTGGTGAACTACTCGTAGTACTCGAGGCCGAGATGCGTGATGAGCTCCTCGCCCATTACGTGCCGCAGCGTGTTCTTGAGCTTCATCAGCTGGATAAAAAGATCATGCTCCGGGTACAGGCCTTCGGCGGTTTGCGGAGCCTTGAAGTAGAAGCTCAGCCACTCCTGGATCCCTGCCGAGGCAAGCTCGGGAGTGCGCTTGGCCAGGTCCATGAACAGCACCAGGTCGAGCGCTAGCGGGGCAGCCAGGATGGAGTCGCGGCATAGGAAATCGACCTTGATCTGCATCGGGTAGCCGAGCCAGCCGAAGATGTCGATGTTGTCCCAACCCTCTTTGTTATCACCGCGCGGCGGGTAATAATTAATCCTTACCTTGTGGTACATGTCCGAGTATAGATCCGGGTAAAGCTCGGGCTGCAGGATGTATTCAAGCGCGCCCAGCTTCGACTCTTCCTTGGTCTTGAACGACTCCGGGTCATCCAGCACCTCGCCGTCGCGATTGCCCAGAATGTTGGTCGAGTACCACCCGGCCACCCCCAGTACGCGTGCCTTGAACGCCGGGGCCAGCACGGTCTTGAGGAACGTCTGGCCGGTCTTGAAATCCTTGCCGCAGATCGGCGTCTGCGTTTTCTTGGCGAGCTCGACCATGCAGGGCAGGTCGACCGTGAGGTTCGGCGCGCCATTGGCGAACGGCACCCCCTCCATCAGAGCTGCATAGGCGTAGAGCTGCGATGGCGCGATCGCCGGGTCGTCATTGTTCAGGCCCTCCTCAAAGGCGGCTAGCGTCGCGTGCACCGCGGCCGGCTCGATGAAGATCTCCGTCGATCCGCACCAGATCACGACGACGCGGTCTACAGTTGCCGAGAACGTCTGGATGTCGGAGCGCAACTGCTGGGCCAGGTCGCACTTCGACCGGCCTTTTTTGACATGGGTGCCGCTCAGTCGCTTGACGTAGTGCTGGTCGAAGACGGCCGGCATCGGCTTGATCGCCTCGAGGAACGGCTTGATCGTCTCCAGGTGCGAGCGTTCCAGCACATTGGCGGTTGTGGCCGCCTGATACATGTTCTCGTCGAAGATGTCCCAGCCGGTGAAGACGATATCACTCAGGTCCGCAAGCGGCGCGAAATCCTTGATCAGTGGCGAGTGCTCATCGGTGCGTTTGCCCAGGCGGATATGCCCCATCTGTGTGAGCGAGCCGATCGGCTTCGAGAGCCCGTTCCGTACTGCTTCGACCCCTGCGATGAGAGTCGTGGCGACCGCGCCCATCCCTACAGTCATGACGCCGAGCTTGCCTGTGGGCTGCTTGGGCTTGTTTCCTACGGTGCTGCTTGCTTCCATTGCTTGTGTTTCCGTCCTCTCACGGGAAAATAGCTGCCGGGGCGTGCCCTGCGGTTTTCGACGCGGCGGGTTTCGCCACCAAACAGGTTAGTGTCTCCTTTGGGGGACGGCTTTGGCAAATTACGCTCGTTAGGCTACTGCGGCGGCATCGCGCCCGCGGCGCACATGATTCCAGACAAACCACACGACGCCGAGCAGGAGCACCAGTTCGACCGCCACGTGGAAACGGTGAAAGATTGCCTTGAAACGCGGGTCGGTGTCCCAGTGCTCGCCGAGCTTCGCGCCAACATAGGCGAGCACAAAACACCACGGCCACGAGCCGAGAAAGGTGTACAGGTGGAATTTGAGCTGCGGCATGCGGGCGATGCCTGCGGGTAGCGCGATGAACGTGCGCACCACTGGCAGCAGACGCCCAACCAGGACGGTTGCGGAACCGTATTTCTCGAAGAAATGTGTTGTCCGGTCCAGGTCATGCCGGCTGAGCAGCACATAGCGCCCGAAGCGCTCGACCAGAGGCCGACCGCCATAGGCGCCGATCCAGTACGCGATCGCGGAGCCGGCGTTGCAGCCGAGCGCGCCCGCAGTCGCCACGCCCCACAGCGTGAGGTGGTGCAGGTACACCTGGTAGCCCGCAAAGGGCATGATGATTTCCGACGGCAACGGCACGCAGGCCGACTCGATGCCCATGAGCAGCGCGACACCCCAATACCCCGAAGCGCCGATGACGGCCGTGATGAATCCGGCAAGTGCGGTGATGATCTTCTCTGACATGCAGTGGCAGTATACGGTGCTCTCTACGCAAGCTCGGCCGAAAGCGAAATGACTTCCTATAAAAAGACACTCCGCGGATAGGTAGGGATTTGAGCTGGATGCAGGCCTGCATCGCATCCCACAGAAAGGAGGATTCATGAGCACACCAGGTCAGGCAAACAAGAAGATTTCCGCTCGCAATCAGCTTCCGGGAACAGTGGAAGACATCGTTCTCGGAACCGTGACGGCTAAAGTTACGGTTCGCGTCGGAGAAAACCTGATAGAAAGCGTGATCACCCGGCAGAGCGTTGAAGAAATGGGCTTGAAGCAAGGCGATTCAGTGACAGCCTTGATCAAGTCGACCGAAGTTATGATCATGGCTGATTGACCTGCTTGGGTTACTTCCGGCATGTCTGTGTTTTCGGTTCTGGGTGCTAGTCTCTGCTGCAACGCTCTTCCCCTTCAGGGAGAAGCAAGGCGGGCGGGAGATGCACCATGCGCTTTTACTCACAGGTTGGGCAGGACCGTTACCTGCTCGAGAGCTTTTTTCGTGGCAAGCGCAATGGCGTCTTTCTTGACATTGGCGCCTACGACGGGGAGACGTTCTCGAACTCCCTGTTCTTTGAGGAGACGCTCGGCTGGACCGGGCTGTGTGTGGAGCCACTTCCCAGTGCTTTTTCTAAACTGGTCGCGCGCCGCAAGGCCCTTTGTGAGAACGTCGCGCTTGCGGATTTCGAGGGGCAGGCCGAGTTTATCGACTGCGACGCCGGTATCGACCAGAAAATGCTGAGCGGTCTTAGCCATCACTTTGACGCGCGTCATGTGCAAAGGCTCAATCATGTCGCTACTGCCGCGCAGGCGATCCAGGTTCCAGTCACGCGGCTCAGCTCCCTGCTTGAGAAACATGGTCTCGACCGTATCGACTTTTGCTCGATCGACACGGAAGGCGCGGAACTCGCCATTCTTGAGGATCTCGACTTCGAGCGCTTCCACATCTCCGTCCTGACCATCGAAAATAACTTCGGCGAAACCGCTCTGCCTGACCTGATGGCGCGCAAAGGCTACGAGTTCGTCGCGCGCCTGGAGCAGGACTTTGTCTTCAAGCGCCGCGATGTCGCCCGGCTTCCGCGCACGACGGTGATTTGCGCGGTGTGGCACGGCGACCCGAATCGCCTGGAACTACTCCGGGGTCACCAGGCGAACCTCCACGCGCTCCATGCGCCGGTGGACGCGATTTACGTCTTCGACAAGGGGGACACGCCGCCCGAATGGCTCATCGGCAAGTCCGTTTCTGTCACGCAGTCGCTCACCATTTACCAGGCCTGGAATGTTGCGCTTTCGATGGTGGAAACGCCGCTGGTCATGAACCTGAATTTGGACGATCGACTTGCGCCGGATGCCGTGGGCCTGCTCGAAGTCGCGCTTCTGCGTGAGAAAGGGGCCGCCCTGGTCGGCGGCGACTGGAACATCCGCTACAGCCAGGCCGACACCGATGCGGTCGAGTCCAGCTACCCCGCGGAGAGCCTGCCATTCGCAGCCGAGTGGCCGCCGCTTACCGGAACGCGTACCCGTCTCGGCAGCGGCACAGGGCAGCGCGGAACGTTTGGACCCTCTGTGATGTGGCGCATGGACACCCACCTGCGCGCGCCACGCTATCCGTATCGCATGGAAGAGGGTACGCTGCTGCGGGGTGTAGGCGATGTCGCATGGTGGGCTTTGCTGGCCGGTGAGCTGAAGCATAAGCTCGTTCGCGTACCG
>CAXTSA010000011.1:19870-20147 GCA_964246755.1 uncultured Acidobacteriaceae bacterium | reverse complement strand
GGCCAAGGGAATGACTGGAAGCCGTTCACGGCGGCGGCGGTCGCGGCCTATCGCGCACAGGGTAAGCCGGTGCTGGTCGACTTTACGGCAAGCTGGTGCCTGAGCTGCCAGGTAAATGAGCGCGTGGTGCTGGATCGCGCGGACGTGCAGGCTCGCCTGCGCCGGAGCGGCGTGGTGCTGCTGAAAGCCGACTGGACGCGCCACGACGAGGCCATCGGCGAGGCGCTCGCAGCGCTGGGGCGCAGCGGTATCCCCGCCTATGCGCTCTACCCGGCTG
>CAXTSA010000011.1:0-19860 GCA_964246755.1 uncultured Acidobacteriaceae bacterium | reverse complement strand
AGATGCTGCCGGAGGTGCTGACGACCGGGATTGTTTATGCGGCGCTGGACAGTTTGCAGGGGACGTCCAAGCGGTAGAAACAAGACCGCCTGCGCGACTCGCGGTCACTTCTGGGGAATAGCCCTAACGCGACCATTTGCGCGATAGATGCAGTGCAGGCGCATGCGGACCCCGCGATGCTCGAGACTGACAGACTCTGATCCCGACCAACGGGAAGGCCACAAAGGCTCGGCTTCGCAGCACCAAGTAAACCGCCCCGGAGTGGACGCCAGCCGCGCAGGTGGTCTTATGCCTTATCCTCTTTCAGCTTACGAATCTCCTCCATGCGCTGCGCCAGCAGCTTCTCCCGACCCTCGTTTGTCGGCTGATAGTAACGGCGGCCGCGCAGGCTCTCGGGGAGGCACTCCATCGCGGCGACCCGGCTTTCCTCATCGTGCGCGTACTTGTAATCCTTACCGTAGTCGAGCTCGCGCATAAGCTTCGTCGGTGCATTTCGAAGATGCAACGGGACCGGTTCGGCGCGAGTTGCTATGACATCTTCCTGCACCGCGCTGAACGCTGTGTAGACGGCATTCGATTTGGGCGCGAGCGCGAGGTAAACGACGGCCTGTGCGAGCGCGAGTTCGCCTTCGGGCGCACCGAGAAAATCCATGGCGTCGCGCGCCGAAAGGCAAAGGTTCAGCGCTTCGGGCGCGGCAAGGCCGATGTCCTCGACCGCCATACGCACGACGCGGCGCGCGATATAGCCCGCATCTTCGCCGGAAGCCAACATGCGGCTGAGCCAGTAGAGCGCGGCATCGGCGTCGGAGTTGCGCACCGATTTGTGCAACGCGGAGATGAGGTTGTAGTGCTCCTCGCCCGACTTGTCGTAGAGCAGGGTGCGCCTTTGCAGCGCTTGCGAGACGAGATCGACGGTGATGCGTTTCCGGTCCGCTTCCCCAACAAACGCCGCGGCCAGTTGCGCGGCAGTTTCGAGCGCGTTCAGGGCGTTGCGCGCGTCGCCGCCCGTGTAGTTGGCGATCCTCGCCAACGCCTCGCGGTCCGCGGCGACGTTGCGCTCGCCAAGGCCGCGCCCGGAGTCGGCGAGTGCGCGCTCGAGTAAGCCGATGACCTCATCCTCGGTCAGCGCCTGAAGCGTGTAGACGCGGCAGCGGGACAGGAGCGCGGCGTTGATCTCGAACGATGGATTTTCGGTGGGCGCGCCGATGAGGCGGATAGCACCGCGCTCAACGTAGGGCAGAAACGCGTCCTGCTGGGCGCGGTTGAAGCGATGGATCTCGTCGATAAACAGGACGGTGCGCGAACCGAACTGCGCCGCCTTTTCGGCGTCTGCCATGACGGTTTTCATCTCCTTGATGCCGGAGAGCACGGCCGAGAACTCAATGAAGGTGGCCGAGGTCGTCGCGGCGATGATCTTGGCGAGCGTGGTTTTGCCGACCCCGGGCGGCCCCCAGAAGATCATCGACGCTGCGTCGTCGTGCTCGATGGCCAGACGCAGCGGCTTGCCGGAGGCGAGCAGGCGAACTCCGTGAGCGAGCGCGGGCGCATGCGCTCGGCGAGCGGTGCCGCATGAGCGGCGCGAGCACGGGTGGGGAGCTCGGGCGTGCCGCCGAACAAACTCATGCAAGCTTCGATGCCTGCGCTGCGCGCAGGCGAGATGCTTCGTAAAGGAGCAGGCTCCCGGCCACTGCCGCATTGAGCGATTCGGTGCCGCCGGGCATTGGCAGGGTAATGCGAGCATCGCAGGCGGCGAGCTCGACGGGCCCCAGACCCGCTCCTTCGTTGCCGATCCAGAGTGCTGCCGGTCCGTCCAGCCCTGCCCGGTCGACGGGTAGTCCGTCGGCGGCCACGGCGGCGTAGCAGCGGACCGCGTGGGCACGGCGCAGAGCCGCAGCCTCGCCGGCGCTCCGAACAGCGAGCATGGGCAGGCGCAGGGCAGAGCCGGCCGAGGCCCTCAGCGCTTTGCCACTCCAGGGGGTCGCAGTGCCCGAGAGCAGCAGGGCGCCGGTTGCGCCGAAGGCCTCGCCGGAGCGCAACAGTGTGCCGACGTTGCCGGGGTCCTGCAGGGAAGCGAGCACGAGCACGAGCGGCAATGGTCCATTTACGATCGCTTCGGGCCGGGCGAACGGCGCGGGCAGGAGCGCCGCGATGGGCTGCGGCGTTTCTGTTTCGACGATGCTTTCGAAAAGCTCGGGCGGCAAGACGAGGAGCTCGGTTTCGGCCGGAACCGTGACGGGCGCAACGCCTCCGTAGACGGACAGCGCTTCTTCGAGCGCGCGGAGAGTTTTTCCAGCCTCACGGGCGCGGAGAAAAATAGCCGCGGGCGTCCATCCGCTGCGCAAGGCCTCGGTAAGCAGGTGAAAGCCTTCCAGCGCAATCAGGGGTGCTTCTTGCGTGTCGTCGCGGGGCGCGAGTGCAGGCGGGCGGGCCAGCGCGGCGCGCAAAGCCTTGACCCAGCGATTTGCTGAACTCTGTACAATTCGAGTACGTGCTTCGAGCGCTGGGTGCATGATCAATGTGATTGTACCGAGCGGCTTTTGCTGTTTCGGTGCATAGGTCGGCCAGCGCTTCGCCCGAGTTCCACCATTTCCCCTAATCTGCGGAGTCGAGTGTGTCAGCAGAGATTTTGCGCATGCATCCGGATGAACCGGAAGCGGATCGTGTGCGGTACGTTGTGCGTTGCCTGGAGAGCGGGCAGGTGGTCGGCATGCCGACCGACACGTTTTACGGGCTGGCTGTCGACCCCGTGAACCTTCGCGCGGTGGAGAGCATTTACGAGATCAAGACGCGTATGAAAAACAAGCCGCTCTCTCTGCTGGTAGCCGATGTGGCGCAGGCGTATGAGCTATCGCGCGAGCTTGGCAACAACTTCGACAGGCTGGCCGACCGGTTCTGGCCGGGGCCGCTGACAGTCATTGTCAAAGCGAGCTCGCGTCTGCCACTGCGCTCGACAGCCAACACCGGCAACGTCGCGCTGCGCATCCCAGACGCCGCGATTCCGCGCGCGGTCGTCAAGGCGTTTGGCCTGCCGATCACAGCGACGAGCGCGAACCTGCAGCATGCACCGGAGTGCACTTACGCGAACTGTGTGCGCGACCAGATCGGCGAGCGGATTCCGCTGATTGTCGACGGTGGGCCGACGGGCCGCAGCCTGCCGACGACCATCGTGGACCTGTCGCAGGGCGATGGCAACTGGCAGATCCTGCGCGAAGGCGCGATCCCGACCTACGACATCGCACTTGCGCTTGGGCGATAGGCGGGATGCGGCGGCGAGCATGAGTGTGCCCGGCGATCCCGTTCCCAACGACAATCCGGGGGATGCTTCGGTTCTGCCGAATGCGCCGGCGCGGAGCCGAGCGCCGGTGCAAACCTCCCGGGTACAGCGCTTGCCGAGAGGCTCGGGAGCAAAACGCCGCCGCTGGTTCGGCGCCGTCGGAGCTCTCGTCGCGACCGGCGCCGTTGCCTGGATCGTTACCGTGTATTTCGGCATTCGCTACTATGCCACGCATGACCAGGCCCAGGCTGCCGATGCGATCGCGGTATTTGGGGCGGCGGAGTACGACGGGAGGCCGTCTCCTGTACTGCGCGCCCGGCTTATGCACGGTCTCCGGCTTTATCAGGAAAAGCTGGCGCCGCTGGTTATCACCCTTGGCGGCGGTGAGGGTGGCGAGCAGCATTCCGAGGGTGGGGTGGGCGAACAGTTCCTGCTGGCGCGCGGAGTACCGGAGCGCGCTATTATCGCGGAGACCCGGAGCCGGGATACGCGCGAGTCTGCTGCGCGGCTGGCCGGTATCGCGCGCGCGAACGGGCTGCACCGCGTGATCGCGGTCAGCGACGGAACGCACCTGTTCCGCATTCACGCGTTATGCGAGCGGGCCGGCCTGGCGGTGTATACCTCGCCCCGGCAGCAGGCGCTGCCGCTCTCGCCGGGTGCGCGGTTGAGCCGGATCGCGCATGAGATGCTGAGCTACACCGCGTGGCGACTCGGGATCTTGCGCTAGCAGTTTCCGCGCCAGGCAGCCCTTGGAATGGCGCAGCGTTCGCACGCGGCTCCCCGCTTCGGGCGCTTGATTTACAATCGACCAGCGGCCAACGCTGCTGTTCGGGGCGGCGCTTGTCTGCTGCTCCAGTCTGTCGTGAGGGTACAAACGAGTGCGAAGCATCACAGGGCCAGCTCGCCCATGGCTTGCCGCCGGGCTCCTGCTGGCGTCGGCCGCAGCCATCGTAGGCTGTGGCAACAAGCAGAATCCCACTATCAATCCCGTGTCCCCCACCGGTCCGGCCGGTACGGCCGCCGGCGGCTACGCGCTCGTACTCACGCAGCCGGCGCTGCAGCCGGCAGCCTCGGCGACCAACCCTTGCCCGGTGAGCACGACTAACACGAACAACCCGTACGCGCAGCCTGCCGTCGCGACGGTGATCGACTTCTCGGGGGATAGTGTTCTGGCGCAGGCTTCCATCGGCTACGGCCCGATTACCTCGGCGATCGCCCCGGACAACAACGAGGTGTATAGCCTCAATTGCGACGGGACCATCAGCGGCATTCCTTTGACGACTACGCTGCAATCGAATAATGTGACGACGACGACGCTGTTCTCCTCAACCTCGACCGGCTCAGGCGGCACGCAGCTGGGCACGCCATCGGTGCAGAGCAACATGGTGGTGCAGAACTCGGCAATCTACGTGGTGAACAAGGATCGAGACAGTGTGGGCGCGCTGACGGCAGCTTCGCCGCCCTCGCTCTTGCAGGAAATCCCGGTTGCGCCGGCGGTCGTGGCACTGGCAGGCTCGCCCACCTCGCAGCGCGTGTACTCCATCAGCCAGGGCGCCACGGGCAGCAGCGTGGCCTGGGGCGACTGCGCGACACCGGCGAACGTGACGAGCAACGGCGAGGTAGACAGTATCGACACCTCGACCAACGCGGTTTCCAGGCGCATCCCGGTGGGTACCTGCCCGGTGTTCGGCCTCACGACGCCGGATGGGTTGCGCACGTTTGTTCTCAATCGCGGCTCTGGCACCGTGACGGTGATCAATTCGCAGCAGGACACGCTCGATACGAGCTTTAACGCGAGCGGCACGATCAACGTGGGTGCGGGCCCGGTATATGCGGCGTATTTTCCGCAAAGGGCGCTGCTGGTCACGGCGAACTATGACTCGGGCACGGTGAGCTTCATCAATGTGCCGATCGACTCGTTTGGCAACGATGTGCCGGGGGTCTTCGGCACGGTGCTGAAGACGGTGAACGTGGGGCAGTACCCCGCGTCTCTGTCGTTCCTGGGTGATGGCAGCCGGGTGTATGTCGCGCTTGAGGGCGACCCGGCGAACCGCACGGCAACGGGCGCGATCGCGGTTGTGAATGCGACGAGCTTTAATCTGCAGAGTACGGTTCCGGTGCCGGGTCATCCGCGAGCCATCGCGTCGACCTACAACAACCCGGAGGGCAAGGTGTATGTGGTAGCGCCCGACAGCCAGCTGCTGACGGTTTTGCGTACCGACACCGATACCATCTCGGCACAGCTGCAATTGCAGGGCTGCGGGGTGGACGTGCATACGAACTACCAGTATGTGGGCCAGAGCAATATCGCGGGGAGCGCCGTGGCTGCCGACACGATTGTGAACATGAGCAACTCGCCCGGCTCCGGCGCGCCGACAATCTCGTTTACTCCAACGACGGCGTCCCTGTGCCAGTAGTGCCGTTGCTGCAGCCTATTCGCGGGTGAAGACGCGGCTCGACAAGTTGCTGGTGGAACGCGGGCTTACCCCGACGCGGGAGCGCGCGCAGGCCCTTCTGCTGGCCGGGCGCGTTCTGGTCGACGAGCAAAAGCAGACCAAGCCCGGGTCGTCGGTGAGCGCGGATGCAGCGCTCCGTTTACTTGGCGATGATCTGCGCTATGTCAGCCGGGGCGGCCTGAAGCTGGAGCGCGCGCTCGAACACTGGTCCATCGATCTCCGCGGGCGGGACTGCGTGGACGTCGGCGCCTCGACCGGCGGCTTTACCGACTGCATGCTGCAGCATGGCGCGCGGAGTGTGCTGGCCGTTGACACAGGCTGGGGGCAGATCGCGCAGACGCTGCGCAGCGATGCACGAGTTGCGCTCATGGAGCGCACAAATGCGCGCAAACTCGAAGCCGGCGAACTGGCCCGGGCTGCTCCCGAGCGGTCGCTCTCGTTTCTCGCGATGGATGTTTCCTTTATCTCCGCCACCCTGGTGCTGCCCGCCGCGCTGGCCGCCGCGCCCGCGGTGCGGGAAGCTGTGATCCTGGTGAAGCCGCAGTTTGAGGCCGGGCGCGAGTGGGTGGGCAAGGGCGGCATTGTGCGCGATGCCCAGGCGCATGAGCTTGCGCAAACGCGAGTGCGGGAGTGCGCGGCTGCGCACGGGGCTGTCGCGGTCGAGCTGGCGGAGTCGCCGATTACGGGTGCGGAGGGCAACCGCGAGTTTCTGCTGCATGCCGTGTGGGCGTCGCGCTAGATGTATACGGAATACTTGCATAGCGGGCTGGTGTGGGCCTCGCGATGTTCGTCGACCATCGTCTAACGGATACACTTCTTTCTATGCGTACCATTGCGATCGTCTCCAAACCGCAGAAGCCAGAGCTGGCCGCGATCCTTATCGAACTGGTTGGGTGGCTGCGCGAGCATGGGTTTACGCCCGTGCTGGACACGATCAGCGGGAACTACACCGCGGCGGCGCCCGTGATGCCGCGCGAGCAGATGCGCGAGCACAATCCAGCGCTCGTGATCGTGCTGGGTGGAGACGGGACGGTGCTGGCTGCCTCGCGCCTGTTCGGGGGGCTGGGAACGCCGATTCTGAGTGTGAATCTTGGCTCGCTTGGCTTTTTGACCGAGGTGCGCTTGAGCGAGCTATACCCGACGCTCGAGGCCTGGTGCGAGGACTGCGGCTCGCTCGATGTGCGCTCGATGCTGCATACCGAGCTGTGGCGTGAGGGCGCCAAGGTATGCGAGCACGAGGCGCTGAACGATGCCGTGATCAGCAAGGGCACCATCTCGCGCATGTGCCAGTTCAGCGTGACGGTGGACGGGCACTTGGCGGCCGAGTACCGTGCCGACGGGGTGATCGTGGCGACGCCAACGGGCTCGACCGCGTACTCGCTGTCGGCAAACGGGCCAGTGCTCGAGCCTTCGGTGGACGCGCATATCGTCACGCCCGTGTGCCCGCACCTGCTGACCATGCGGCCGCTGGTGGTGCGCGGCGATGCGAGACTGCAGATCCGCGTGGTGGACGGCGTTGAGCCGACCTACCTGACGGTGGACGGGCAGGAGTCGCAGCAGTTGCGCGAGGGCGATGAGCTACGGTGCTGGCGCTCGGAGCACAAAGTAAAGCTCCTGCGCGTGGGATCCGGGTCGTTCTATGATGTCCTGCGGACGAAGCTGAAGTGGGGCGAGCGGTAGGTTCGAGGAAAACCGCCTGCGCGGACGGCGGCCATTTCGTGGCTGTACTTGCGCTGCCTGCAAGGCAAGCCATCGTGAGAGTTCCCTCGCAAGCTTACGGATGGGAGTAGCGCACGGTGCGCAGGAAGTCGAAGTTGCCTGACGGAAGCAGCGCGAGCGGAGTTAGGCGTTTGTTTTCTACTGCCACTGTGTCCAGGTACCAGAGATTGAGCACCGGTAGATCGTGCGCAAGCTGCTGCTGTACGGCTTTGTAATCGACGATCTGCTGCGCGCGATCAGGGTTCGCGGCAGCGTCGGCCAGCAGGGAATCGACGCGCGCGTTCGAGTAGAAGCCGCGATTGGCGCCGTGGGGCGGCATGCTTGCGGAGTTATAGGCGTAGGTCATGATCTCGGGGGCTTCGTTGCCGCCGATCCAGCGGGACGGGGCCATTGCGAAGGCGCCCTTGGTCATGTCGGCGTAGAAGGTCGCGAACTCGTAGGAGCGTACATCGAGAGCGATGCCGACGCGCGCTAGCTGGGCTTGCAGCACCGCGCACAGCAGGCGGTTCGACTCATCGGTGGAGCTTTTCATCACCAGGCGAAAGCGCATCCCGTCGCGCCTCCGCGCGTAGCCTGCCCGGTCAAGCAGAGCATTGGCCGCCGCAGGGTCGAAGGGGTGCTGCTCTGTCTCGCTTGCAAAAGCCCAGTGCTCCGGCGGCAGAACATTGCTGGCAAGCCGCGCGCGGCCGTCGAGCAGCGTGCGAATCATCAGCTTGCGATCGATCGCTTCTGTGATAGCGGTGCGTACGCGCCCGTCGCGCAGGTGAGCGTCACGCAGGTTGAAAATGATGTAGTTGACGACGGTGCCGGGCGCGCTTTGGACACGAAGATTCCCCTCGCGTGCCAGCGAGGGCAGCAGGTCGGTCGGCAGCGCGTTCACCTCGATATCGGCGGAGCCTTTTTGGAGTTCGAGCGCGCGCGTGATGGCATCGGGGACGACCGAGAAGCGAACGGCGTCGATTGCCGGCGCCTGCGCCCAGTAGAGCGGATTGCGGCGTACGATGACTTCCTTGTCCTGCTCCTGGCTGACAAACAGGAAAGGGCCGCTGCCGAGCGGATGCCGCCAGAAGTCGCGGCCGCTGCCGTACGGGATCACGCCGAAAGCGCCGTCGCAAACGTTCCAGAGCAGGCCGGTGTCGGGCTTCTTGAGATGGACGATAACCGTCTGCGCGTCGGGCGCCTCGACGGACTTCCAGGCCTTGTACGAGGCGGTTTTCACGCTGGGCACTGAGCCGTTCAGCAGCGTATCGAGCGACCACTTGACGTCGCGCGCGGTGAGGGCGCGACCATCGGCGAAGCGAACGCCAGGACGCAGATGGAAGACGTAGGTGAGTGGATCGGGCGTTTCCCAACGCGTCGCGAGTTCGGGCGCGATGCCGAAGCTCGCGTCGCGGCGCACGAGCGAGTCGAACAGGAGCGAGTCAATGCGCTCGGAGGAGGCATCGGTGCCGACGCGTGGGTCGAGGTTCGCGGGGCTGCTCTCGATCAGCACGGTGACGGTGTTGCTGGCAGTGTTGCGGAAGCCGCAGCCCGCGAGCAGGGCTATCAGGGCGACGGCAACCGTTGCGATCGCGTGGCTGCTACGCACAGGTGACTTGCCCCAGAACAACGGCTTCGCGCGCGCCAGTGGCTGTCGGCACGTTGGCGGGGCGGCGGTGGTGGCTCATATAGGCGAGCAGCGCGAAAGCCGCGGCTTCTTTCGCCTCAACGGGCAGCGGTGTGGGCAGGGCTGGATCGTCGGAGGCGAGTACGTCGGCGTTCGGGATGGACCCGAGTTGCGCGACGAGGGTGCGGTTGTTTGCACCGCCTCCCGAGAGTATGAGGTCGAGCTTGGTATTTTTAACTGCGGGTGTGGCGAATCGGCCGATCGCGAGCGCGATGCTTTGCGCGGTGAGGGCGGTAGCCGTGGCAACAGCGTCTTCCCCTTGCTTGCTGAGGCGGCGGCAGGCGCGCAGCAGGGCGGCCGTGAATGCGAGGCCGAACTGCTCTCGTCCGGCGGAGCGCGGCGGGGCGAGCGCGAAGAAAGGTTCGCGGAGGATGGCGTCGATCACCGGCTGAAGGATTTGCCCACGCGCGGCGATGCGGCCGTTGCGGTCGTAGGGCTTGACGAAGAGCTGCTGGGTAAGGGTATCGATGACCATGTTGCCGGGGCCGGTGTCAAAAGCGATGGTGGGAGCGTTGCTGCCCACCGAAGGCACGACCGTGAGATTGCCGGTGCCGCCGATGTTCTGGAGGATCCGGGTGCGGCGCCTGTCGCGGTAGAGGGCCTGGTCGAGCAGCGGGACAAGCGGCGCGCCTTGGCCGCCGGCGACGATGTCGGCGGGGCGAAAGTTGGAGTAGACGGGCACGCCAGCGGCTCGGGCGAGCGGAGCCATCTCGCCGATCTGCCAGGTGCAGGCGAAGCGGCGGCCTGCGTAGGGGAGGGAAGCGGACTGGTGATAGATGGTCTGGCCGTGGCAGCCGACGAGGTCAACGGTGCCGGCGAAAGCGGCGCGGGCAGCGGTGTAGGCCTCGGCGTAGGCGAGGCCCATGCGCCAGTGGAGCTGCGCGAGCTCGGCGGTCGAGGTGCGCTGGGCATCCTGCGCGGCCAGAATCGCGGCCCGAAGCGGCTTGGGGAACGGGAAGGCTTTGTGGGCCAGCAACGCGAGCTGCGGAGTGCCGGAGTGGCGGCGCGGCGCGATGCGGACAATGGCGAGATCGAGGCCGTCGGCGGAGGTGCCGCCCATGATGCCGGCAACGGTGAGTGGGCATAGCGGCGGAAGCTTTGTACTTCGTGTGCTCATCGGGTGGCTGCTCCCCTCTGGCTGGACTTGGCGCCGGTGCCGGCGTGCTCCCCGGCTTCGATCTCCGAGGTGAACACGCGAATGTCCGAGCGCAGACGCGCAAGCTGGTCCGCTGTGGCATTGCGCGGCAGCAGCGGGCTGAGCAGGCGCCCCTTGAGGGCGACGACGCGTGTATACGCGCGGCGGACCAGGGCGCGGAATGTGGGAGAGCGTTCCGCCTCGGCGAGCACGGCCTCATAGGCGCGAAAGACCAACGCGGGCTCCTTGCAGATTTCAAGCAGGTCGGAGCCGGCGGCGATCGCGCGCACCGACGCCTCTTCCATGGTCATCCGCGTGAGCAGGCCGCCCATCTCCATGTCATCGGACAGGATGAGCCCCTCGTAGCCGATACGCCGGCGGAGAGTCTCGGTGATCCAGAAGCGCGAGACGGACGCAGGCTCGGCGCCGGCTCCCGGCACTTTAGGGAAGGTGGCATGCGCGACCATGACGATGGGCAGCAGGGAGAGCAGCTCGCGATAGGGCGCGATGTCTCCGTCCCAGAGCTGGTCCCAGGTGCGCCGGATGCTTGGGGTGGCGGCGTGCGAGTCGAGCGTGCCGCCGCCAAGGCCGGGGAAGTGCTTGCCGCACCCGAGTACGCGCTCGGCACGAAGGCCTTGCAGAAATGGAAGCGCATAGCGAAGGACCGCGTCGGGCGTTTGCCCGTAGACCCGCGTGCGCATTACGGGTGCTGCTTGCGGCAGGGCTAGGTCGAGCACGGGGGCGAACGTGGTGTTGAAGCCGAGCAGGCGGGCGGAGCGGCCGATGAGCTCGCCATGACGTTTCGCGTGGCGCGCAGCGCCGGTGGCGGCTACGGCCGCGGCCGAGGGACTGGGGGCGAGCAGGTCACGCAGGCGGTCAACAAGGCCGCCCTCGAGGTCGAGCGCTCGCAGTGCCGGTATTTGTTCGCCGTCGCCGCCGGCGGCCGCTGTTGCCTCGCGCAGCAGCGTGGTGGTCTGGGCGCCTTGCTCGATATTGCGGCGGAACAGGACAAACCCGCCGGGGCGTAGCAGTCGCAGCCATCCGCGCTCCACCGGCTCCAGGGCGGGCCCGCTGAGGCCGACGAGGAAAAGCTGGCCTACCTGGTGGCGCAGGGGCAGGCTCATACGCCGGCCTTGCCGGCGCGCAGCTCTTCCTGCAGCTCCTGCAGAAGATTGAGCGCGTGCAGCGGGGTGAGCGTGTTCACGTCGGTTTCCTCGATGCGATCGACAATGCGCTGCGACAACGGCGTGAACATGGTGAGCTGCAATGGCTCCGCTGTTCCAGGAGGGCCTGGGGCAAGCTCGGCGGCCAGCTCTCGCCGTTCGGCCCGTTCGTGCGCGCGTAGCACTTCCTTGGCCCGCCGGAGCACGCGTTGCGGAACGCCGGCAAGACGCGCGACATCGATGCCGTAGCTTTTGTTGGCGGCGCCGGGCTCGACCGTGTGCAGAAAAACGATGCCGCCAGGAGTTTCTTTGACCGAGACTCGCGCGTTGCGAAGGTGCGGGAGCTGGTCGGCGAGCAGAGTGAGCTCGTGGTAGTGCGTGGCGAACAGTGTGCGGGCGCCGATGCTGTTGTGGATGTGCTCAAGCGTGGCCCACGCCAGCGCAAGGCCGTCAAAAGTGGCGGTGCCTCGGCCCATTTCATCGAGCAGCACGAGCGAGCGCGCAGTGGCGGTATTGAGGATGGTCGCGGTCTCGGTCATCTCGACCATGAAGGTGGAGCGGCCGTGCGCGAGGTTGTCGCTGGCGCCGATGCGGGTGTAGACGCGGTCCGCAAGGGAGAAGCGCATAGAGCGGGCAGGAACGAACGAGCCCATCTGCGCCAGGATGACGAGCAGCGCTGCCTGGCGCAGATAGGTGCTTTTGCCGCCCATATTGGGTCCGGTGATGAGCAGTATGCTGCTGGCCTGACGATCCGAGGCGCTGTCGAGATAGAGGTCGTTCGGCGTGAACCGCTCGGTGCCGGCGCGGTCCATGATCGCTTCAATGACCGGGTGGCGGGCGGCGACGGCCTCGAGCACGCAGGCATTCTCTTCGAGCAGCACAGGCTCGCAGTAATTGCGTTCGGCGGCGAGGTGCGCGAAGTTCGCCAGCAGGTCGATCTCGGCGAGAACACTGCTGGCCGAGCGAATACGCGCGGCGCTCTCAAGCACCGTCCCGCGCAGGGCGGCAAACAGCTCCCGCTCGATCTCGAGCGAGCGCTCCTGAGCAGTCAATATGCGGTGCTCCAGCTCCTTGAGCTCGGGCGTGGTGAAGCGCTCCGCGTTGACCAGCGTTTGCTTGCGCTCGTAGTCGGCGGGCACGTGCCTCAAGTTGCTGCGGGTGATTTCGAGGTAGTAGCCGAACACCGAAGTAAACCGGACTTTGAGCGAGCCGATGCCGGTGCGCTCGCGTTCCCGCTGCTCAATGGCCGCGATGGCTGCGCGTCCGGTGCTGCTGGCCTGCCGTAGTTCGTCCAGCTCCGCGTTCACATTTTCCGCGATAAAGCCGCCTTCGGCGATTGTTGCGGGCCCCTCGGGTGCGAGCGTAACGCGTATGGTTCCCTCGAGCGAGGCGAGCGTATCCATTCTGTTGCGCAAGCTTTTCCACGAGTCCGATTCGAGCCGGTCAACGGCCGCGCACACCGCCGGCAGGGCACGCACGGAGCTGGCGAGCGCAAGCAGGTCGCGCGGGCCGGCATTCTCAAGCGCCACGCGTGAGAGCAGGCGCTCCAGGTCGAGCACGCCGGCGAGCGCGCGCCGCAGTTCTTCGCGTTCGATCAGCTTGGCTCTGAGCTCGGCCACGGCGCGATAGCGAGCCTGGATGGCGGGGGCAAGGCCGAGCGGCCGCAGGATATTCGCGCGCAGCAGGCGCTTGCCCATGGGGGTCTGGCAGCAGTCGAGCGTGTGCGCCAGTGTTGTCTCTGGGCTGCTTGTGCGGTAGAGCGGCTCCACCAGCTCAAGGTTGCGCACGGAAACCTGATCGAGCTGAAGAGTGTCCCCTCGCTCGAGAAATTGAAGGCTGTCGATGTGCTCGAGCGTGTTGCGCTGGGTGTTCTGCGCGTAGTGCAGCACGGCGCCGGCGGCGATGGCGGCCGGGGTGTGGCCGCGCAGGCCAAACCCCTCCAGCGAGCGGACGCCGAGTTGCCGCTCCAGCAAAGGCAGCGCATACCCGGCGGTGAAGACCCACTCGTCGAGGGTGGTTTTGGTGCGCACGCGTTCCAGTGCCCGCAGTGTGGCTTCATCGCGGTTGAGCAGCGGATTGGCCGCGGGCAACAGTACCTCGCTTGCGCCCGAGGTCGCGAGCGCATCGGCGCACTGCGCCAGGGCCTCCGCCCCGGACCACTCGCCCGCGCGGAAGTCGCCTGTTGAGAGATCGAGCAGCGCGAGCGCGGCAACTGGGAAGCTGCTCGCGTCTTTGCCGGTGTCTTTGCCGGACTCGGCGACATGGAGCGCGGCCAGGTAGTTGTTTTCGCCAGAGGCGAGCGCGTGGTCGGCAACTGTGCCGGGGGTCAGGACGCGCGTGACCTCTCGGCGCACGAGCTTCTTCGTTTGCCTGGGGTCTTCCATCTGCTCGCAGACGGCGACGCGGTAGCCTCTGCGCAGCAGTCGCGCGATGTGCCCCTCGGCGGCGTGAAAAGGCACACCGCACATGGGAATGGCCCGCTCCTTATCTCGCGTTTTGTCGCGAGAGGTGAGGGTGATGGAGAGTTCGCGGGCGGCCGTGCGGGCGTCATCAAAGAACAGTTCGTAGAAGTCGCCGAGACGGAAGAAAAGCAGCGCATCGGGATGCTGCTGCTTGGCTGCGGAGTACTGCCGCATGAGCGGGGTAAGCGGCTCTTCGTTCGGGATCGTCTGAGTGGATGCGTCGCTCACGTCTACAAACACAGGATACCGCACCGACGTCGACTGGAAGCGTGCATGCCCCTGAGGGAAAGAAGGTGCGAAACTGTGCAGAATTCCGGCAGCCGAGCAGCAAAAAAGCCGCGCATGGCGGCTTTCTCGCTTCAAGGCACAAAAGCTTAGTCGCGGGTGTTCGCGTCCGAGCCGTGCTGCTTTACCATTTTGTTATAGATCCCGAGCAGCAGGAACGGGGCCGCCCATTGGCCGACGAACAAAGCATTCTCGTCTTTGCCCTGCGTTTTGAGAATGAGCGAGCCGATGATGGAAGCAAACGAGGCGCCCAGGAAAAACGAACTGGGCAGCTTGGAGCTGTAGCTTTCCATCAACGATGTGACTTGATCTTCCTGGCTGTCCCCAGCGTGTACGCGATAGTCCGACATAGGTGCATCCTCCGTGGCGTGTTTGTGTGTGATGAATCGTGGTCGGGCGCGCCGCTTCGGTATCGCTCGGCACACTGCATCATGCTGACAGTGTGAGAGATGAACGCGCCGAGGCTTTTCGTTGCCGGGGCGGGCAGATTTCTTTTCCTCACGCCCACATCCTGTTCTGCCGCAACTGCCCCGGCAGGGCGAGCGGGAGAACGGCCGCCGTATACTTAGGTTTCAGGCCAACGCATGGAATTGCTCTGGATACGTGGTGCGACAGGGATGTATGCGGCGGCCAGCCTATGCGCGCTGCCGGCCGTCCTGTGGAACCGTGTCCGTTTTCGCACTGCCTGCATGATGCTGGCGCTTTCAGCCGCGGTGCTCGAGTGTGTCGCGTTCGCCGAGGCATTTGCCGCTACGCATCGCTTTACCCCGGCCGGCGTGCACGAGGTGCAGGCAGCGCTGGGGCTGCTGATCGCCTTGGCGTTTCTGCTGATCGCCGCGCGCTATCGCACGGTTTCCTTCGGGCTATTCGCGATGCCGATGGCGTTTCTGCTTTCGCTGCCCTCAGCGCTGGGGCCGGACCGCTACACGTTTTCCTCCCCGCTGGTGCGCGGCGGCTGGATCGCGGTACACGTGTCGGCGCTGCTGGCTGCTGACACGGCGCTGGTTTTCTCGCTGCTGGCCAGCTTCCTCTATCTGCTGCAGGAGCGGCGGCTCAAGGACAAACAGGCGCCGGGGTTCTTCTCCTGGCTGCCGCCGCTCGACACCATGGACCGGATCGCGCAGTCCACTCTCGTACTTGGCTTCCTGTCGATGACGCTCGGGCTATTCGCCGGCTCTTTGATCGCGCAGGAACGGGTCGGGGCTACATACTTCCTGGATCCGAAGGTGCTGCTCTCTTTCGGCATGTGGCTCATCTATGTATTTGTCCTGCTGGTGCGGAAGTCCAAGGGTCTGCGCGGACGGCAGGCGGTGTATGTGTCATCGGTCGCCTTTCTGGTGGTGCTTAGCGTCTGGGCAGCCAACCTCCTGAGCTCGGTTCACAGGTTTTCCGCTCCATGAAGTTTCTCCTGGCAGGGCTCAATCACCGCAATGCCCCGATCGAGCTGCGTGAGCAGGTCGCGATCACGGCGGAGGATCTGCCGAGCGCGCTGCGCGAGCTGCGGGCGTGGCCATACGTGCGCGAGGCGATGATCCTTTCGACCTGCAACCGGGTGGAACTGTTTGTCGCTTACGGGGAGCAGGTCCCGGATCTCGCGGGGTTCCTCGCGGCTCGATTCCCGGTGAGCGCGACCGAGTTGCGCGCGCACCTGTACCAGTTTCGCGACGCGGAAGCGGTGAGCCACCTGTTCCGGGTGGCGGCGAGCCTGGACTCGATGGTGGTGGGCGAGCCGCAGATCCTGGGCCAAGTGAAGGAGGCTTTCGCCGCGGCGCAGGCGGCAGGCGTGGTTGGGCGGGAACTTCAGCGGCTATTGCAGAGCGCTTTTTCCGTCGCCAAGCGCGTCCGGAGCGAAACGGCTATCGGCGCGAGTTCTGTTTCGATCGCAAGCGTCGCGGTCGACCTGGCGATGAAGATTTTCGGCTCCCTCGCCGGCAAGCGCGTGCTGCTGGTCGGCGCGGGTAAAATGGGTGAGCTTGCGGCGCGGCACCTGCTGGCCAAGGGAGCCAGCACGATCACGGTAACAAACCGGACCGAAGCGCGAGCGGAGCGGCTGGCGCGGACCTTTGGCGGCCGGGTACTGCCGTTTGGCGAGTTGCTGAGCCAGGCCGACCAGGCGGATATCCTGATTACCTCGACCGGTGCGCACGAGTTCGTGTTTCGCCGGGAAGATGGGCAGCGGTTTCTGCAGCGGCGACGCGGGCGGCCCATGTTCTTCATCGATATTGCGGTACCGCGCGATGTGGACCCGGAGATGAACAAGGTCGACGGGATCTTTCTGTATGACATTGATGATTTGCAGAGCGTGACGCACGCCGGGCTGGCGGAGCGGTCGCGCGAAGCCGGGCTTGCCGAGCGGCTGGTGCAGGCCGAGGTGGAGCAGTTCGCGCGGCGGGCGCAGGTGCTCGATGCCGTGCCGGCACTGATAGCACTCCAGGGCAGTGTGGAGGCGATGCGGCAGGCGGAGCTGCGCCGTTCGGCGGCGCGACTGGAAGGGTTGACGCCGGCGCAGCGCGAAGCAGTGGAAGCGCTTACGCGCGGGCTCGCGAACAAATTTCTGCATGCGCCTCTGCAGGCACTGCGTACCGCCGCGCAGGAGGGGGACGAGGAGCGGCTGTCGCTGTTGCGCAGCACGTTTCATCTGGACGGAGCAGACGAAGCAGACAAGGCGTTGACGCAGCCCGAGCGATTGAACCGGGAGCCGCGAAGAGCCGATCCCCTGGCGTACGAAGACAAAGCCGTACCCGAAACGGCCGTTGTGGCGAGGCGGCGCTAGTGCTCATACGGATCGGCTCCCGGGGGTCGGAGCTTGCGCTGTGGCAGGCCGAACACATCGCCGAGCAGCTTCGCGGGGCGGGGCACGAGGTCTCAATCGAGGTGATCCGCACCACGGGCGACCGTCTGCAGGGAATTTCGTTTAACGCGGTGGGCACCAAGGGCATGTTCACCAAGGAGATTGAGGAGGCGCTCGACGACGGGCGAATTGACCTCGCCGTGCACAGCTTGAAGGATCTGCCGACGGAGCTGCACCCAGCCTTCGCGCTGGCGGCGCTGCCCAGGCGGGCCGACCCGCGCGACGCGTTTGTGTCGCAGCGGTTTGAGAGTTTCGCTTCTCTGCCGCCGGGCTCGCGTGTGGGCACCAGCAGCTTGCGCCGTCAGTCGCAGCTGCGGGCGCACCGGCGCGATCTGGAGTACATTGAGTTTCGCGGAAACGTCGATACGCGCCTGCGCAAAATGATGAACGGGGAAGCAGAGGCTTGCGTGCTGGCCTGCGCGGGGCTTGACCGGCTGCACCGCACCTCGCTGTTGCGGGAGCGCCTGCCCGCCGAGGTGGTGTGCCCGGCGGCAGGGCAGGGGGCGCGCGCCATCGAGGTGCGGGCCGGGGATCCCTCTGTGATGGAGGCGCTGCGATTTCTGGATGACGCCCCGACACGTTTTGCCGTCACAGCGGAGCGGGCCGCCTTGGGGGCGCTCGGCGGCGGGTGCCAGGTGCCGATCGGTATCTTTTGCGAGCAGCACCGGGGTGAGAGGCATGAGCATTGGGTGATCACCGGCGCGGTGTCTCTCTCCGACGGCGGAGCAGCTGTGCGCGTGGCTCTCGAGCATCGCACGGAAGAGGAGCCCCGGCTTCTCGGGCTTCGGCTGGCCGAGGAACTGCTGCGTCAGGGCGCGGGCGCTCTGCTGGCCGGGTGATTTCTTATGGTGCCCCCACTCGCTGGACGACGGATTGTGGTCACGCGGACTCGTGAGCAAAGTAGCGCGCTGGCCCGCTCTTTGCGGCAACTCGGCGCCGAAGTTTTGGAGGTGCCGACGATCCGGATCGAGCCGCCCGCGTCGTACGTGCTGCTCGATGCCGCGTTGGCGCGGATCAGCGAGTACGATACGCTGCTGGTCACGAGCGCGAACACGGCTCGCGTGCTCGCCCAGCGCAGGCCACCTCCGTGGACTCCGTCGCAGCCCTTTACCGTCGCGGTGGGCCCTGCGACGGCGGATGCTCTGCGAGAAGCAGGCCTTCGGGTTGACCTGCAACCAACGCCTGCGATCGCAGAATCCGTTGTGCGCGAACTGGTGCCGGGCGCGCGAGGCAAACGCATGCTGCTTCCGCGCGCTAGTATTGCCCGCGATCTGCTACCCGACCGTTTGCGCGAGGCCGGGGCCTCGGTGGAGATTGTCGAGGCGTACCGGACGGTGCTGGAGGAAAAGTCGCGAGCAATGCTCCAGGCCGCTTTCGACCCCGGTACCCCGCCCGTCGATGCGGTGACGTTTACCAGTTCTTCCACCGTGGAAAACTTTTTCACCCTGCTTGGGAACGATGCTGCACGACAAGCGTTGGGCGGAACTCGCGCCTGCTCTATTGGTCCAATTACCAGCGCGACGTTGCGTACTTTTGGATCTGAACCGGTGGAGGAGGCGAGCGACCATGACCTGGACGGGCTCGTCGAGGCAGTGATTCGGGCGCTCTCGCGCTGAGCGGGAGCGCCGGCCAGCGCCCCCGCCGCGATGTCACGCGATCGTCAGTACGATCTTTCCGCCGGCTCCGCCCTTTTCCGCAAGGCGGGTCGCTTCCTGAATCTGCTCAAGCGGGAACGTTTTCGCGATGGGGATGTGCAGCGCGCCGCTTGCAACGTCGAAAGCCAGTTCTTCGAGCCGCGACGCATCGGGAACCGCCATCAATGCCTCAACCCGAATACCGCGCTCAGGAGGGTGCGAGAGCGGCCCGACCACCGACGCGTAGACCCCGTTGTCGCGCAAGGTCCTGAGCGCATGCTCCCCCACGACCCCGCCCACGGTGTCGGCCACCGCGTCCAGGTCGTGCAGGTGGCCCATCGCCTGCGGGTCGTCGATCGCCACGACCTGTTGCGCGCCCAGCTTTGCTGCTTCTCCCGTCTGCGAGGCTTTGACGCCCGCGATGACCATCGCGCCGTGCTGCTTCGCGACATGCACCGCTGTACGGCCTACGCTGCCCAGCGCGCCGGTAATCAGGACGGTTTGCCCGGACTGCACACGCGCGGCGCGCTCGATCAGTTGGGCACCGGTGGTCAGCACCAGGGGAAGCGCCGCGGCCTGCTCGAACGTGAGAGCGTCAGGGATGGGCGCGAGCACGTCGGCCTTCGCGGTCGTGTACTCGGCATAGGTGCCGTTCGCCTTGGCCATCACGCGCATACCTTTGGACCACGTGGTGACGCCCGGGCCGACCTCGTCTACCTCGCCTGACAGATCCGTCCCCAGAATCTCGGGCAGGTCGAGCGGAAAGCGCTCCTTGGCGGCGCCGGATCGGATCTTCCAGTCCACCGGGTTGATACTGGTGGCGCGCAAGCGAACGCGGACTTCACCTGCGCCGACCTCCGGCAGGTCCTCGTCTGTCTCATAGCTCAGTTGGCTTACATCGCCGTAGGCGTGCAGAATCACAGCGTTCATGTGTGTTTTTCTCTCCTCTTCCCCTCATGAGATGCGGGGGAGCAAAGCATTGGGAGCCGACCCTGTTACCATCTATAAAATCCACGCTGTGGAGCGACAATGCAGGCGATCCTTGCGCTCGAAGACGGGCGCATCTTTCGGGGTGACGGGTACGGAGCCAAGGGCGAGTGCTCCGGTGAGGTTGTTTTCAATACTTCGCTGACCGGCTACCAGGAGATCTTCACCGACCCGTCCTACGCGGGCCAGATCGTCACTTTCACCTTCCCGCACATCGGCAACGTCGGC
>CAXTSA010000010.1:12069-20606 GCA_964246755.1 uncultured Acidobacteriaceae bacterium | reverse complement strand
TATTCACGCAGGCGAGGTGTGTCGTGGGGCGCGGACGAGGCCGCGCCGACAAGCGCGCCCCCGGCGGCTATGAGCTCGACGTGGACGGGATCGAGGTCAAGCAGCGCGTGGGCGAGGACGCGCCCTTCCCCATCTCGCTCAAGGAGCACGGCGTCGATTTCCTGATGGAAAACCGCCACCTCTGGATCCGCACCCCGCGCCAGTCCGCCATCCTGCGCATCCGCGCGGAGATCATCAAGGCCGCGCGCGACTTCCTCGACGAGCAAGGCTTCACCCTCACCGACCCGCCGATCCTGACCCCCGCGGCCTGCGAAGGCACCAGCACGCTGTTCCCGGTCGAGTACTTCGGAGATGAGGCGTTCCTCACCCAGAGCGGGCAGCTCTACATCGAGAGCACCGCGCTCGCGCTCGGCAAGGTTTACTCCTTCGGGCCAACGTTCCGCGCCGAAAAATCGAAAACCCGCCGCCACCTGACCGAGTTCTGGATGGTAGAGCCGGAGATGGCCTATGCGGGCCTCGACGAGTTGATGGAATTGGCCGAAAACTTCATCGCCTTTATCGTCGACCGCGTGCTCACGCGCCGGCGCGCGGACCTCGCGCTCACCGGCCGCGACCTCGCGAAGCTGGAAACCATCAAGGCGCCGTTCCCCCGCCTGCGCTACGACGAGGCCGTGCAGATGTTGAACGACGCCCACGCCCGCGGCGAGCTCGAGCAGCCCTTCGAGTACGGCAACGACTTCGGCTCGCCCGACGAAACCTGGCTGTCCTCGCAGTTCGACCGCCCGGTCATGGTGCACCGCTATCCAGCGGCCGTCAAGGCGTTCTATATGCAACCCGACCCCGAAGACCCGCGTTACGCCCTGTGCGTCGACGTGCTGGCGCCGGAGGGCTACGGCGAAGTCATCGGCGGCTCCGAGCGTATCGCCAGCTACGACCTGCTGAAGCAGCGCATCGAGGAGCACAGCCTGCCGCTCGAGGCCTTCCAGTGGTACCTGGACCTGCGCCGCTACGGCTCCGTCCAGCATGCCGGCTTCGGCATGGGCATTGAGCGAGCCGTCGCCTGGATCTGCGGGCTGGACCACGTGCGGGAGACGATTCCGTTCGCGCGCACGCTCAACCGCATGTATCCGTAACTCCCCCTTCAACATCGATCACCCGGGGAGCGTCTCCGGACCGTTCCCCGGCTCCCCCGCATCCATCTCGCCAATTTCGCCCACGCTGCACCCCGGTTACCATCACGAGAGCCATGTCCAAACTACGCGTCGGCATTCTATTCGGCGGCCGCTCGGGCGAGCATGAAATCTCGCTGCTCTCTGCCGCTTCTGTTCTTCAGGCCATCGATCGCACAAAATACGAGGTCATCCCCATCGGCATCAGCAAGCAAGGCCACTGGGTCACTTCCACAGACGCCGAGCTTATGCTGAGGTCGCCGCAACAGCGCGAACACCTGCGTGCAGGCGACCCGCAAGCGACCGCTTCCGCCGCGGTTCTCGCCCATGGCGAAGCCACGATCATACCGCCCGAGCCGGGTGCCGGACTCATGCCTTTCCAAACCGCCGGCCTCCAAGCGAAGTCGCTGGCCCTCGACGTCGTGCTTCCCGTGCTCCACGGAACTTTCGGCGAAGACGGCACCATTCAGGGCCTGCTCGAGCTCGCCGGCATCCCCTACGCTGGCTCAGGCGTGCTTGGCTCCGCCGCCGGCATGGATAAGGACGTGATGAAGCGCCTGTTCGCCTCAGCCGGCCTCCCCATCCCCAGGCACGTAACCCTGCTGCGCTCCGACTGGCAGGCCAATCCGCGCAAGGCCATCGCGCTCGTCGAGGACGCGCTCAAATACCCGCTGTTCGTCAAGCCCGCGAACGGCGGCTCCTCCGTCGGTATCAGCAAGGCACACGATCGCGTCGAGCTCGAAACAGCGCTCGAGCTCGCAGCTCGCTACGACCGCAAGCTCGTCGTCGAACAGGCCGTCGGCGGCGGTCCACAGGGCACCGGCAAAGCGCGCGAGCTCGAGGTAGCGGTTCTGGGCAACGATCAGCCCGAAGCTTCCGTAGTAGGCGAGATCGTGCCCATGAAGGAGTTCTACGACTACGAGGCCAAGTACCTCAGCCAGGGCTCCGAGCTGGTGCTCCCCGCCAGGCTCGCGGAAGCGCAGTCCGAGGAGATCCGCTCCATGGCCCTGCGCGCATTTCAGGCCTGCGACTGCGCCGGTCTCGCGCGAGTCGACTTCCTGATGGAGCCAGATAGCGGAGAGGGCAACGAAGGCCGCATCTACCTAAACGAAATCAACACCCTGCCCGGCTTTACCGCCATCAGCATGTACCCCAAACTGTGGGCGGCGAGCGGTGTTGACTACCCGGAGCTCATCGATCGCCTCATCGCACTCGCGCTCGCGCGAGCCGGTGAACGATCGGCAACCAGCTACAGCCGGGCCTAGCTGTACACCCCAGCCCAGGCGCGGGGAACCGAAACGCCTGCGCAGGTGTCTAAGGGGATGGAGAACCTGAGCAGAACGCAGAAACGCACCAGGAGGCAAGCACAGCGATGACGCTGCTGGACGCACCCCGCTACGACGCACGCCGCGCGCGCACCATTCGCAACAGCATTCTCGCCGCCGTCGGCACGCTCCTGCTCGCGGCAGTCCTGTGCTGGGCGTTTTGGGACTGGCCGGAGCAGCACCGCGTCAATCACTTCTTCTCGCTGATAGAGAAGGGCGATCTCAACAGCGCTTACGGCTACTGGAACAACGACCCCAACTGGCGCGAACACTCTGACCGCTACACCGGCTACACGTTTGCCGACTTTGAGAAGGATTGGGGGCCTGCAGGCGAGTACGGTGTCATCCGCTCGCATAAGATCGGGCTCACAGCGACCAAGGGCAACGGGGTCATTATGGGCGTCGATATCAATGGCGGTAAAACGCCGATGTTCCTGCGCGTGGATGGCAAGACGAAAGAGATCGGGTTCTCCCCCGTCGAGCTGTATGTAGGCCCGGATTAGAGCATTTTCACAGTCGGTGTAAGGTAAGGCGCTGCACTCCCCGCAGCTTTTCCGTCAAGAAAAGCTGCATCTCGCAGATACCGGGTGCCCCACAGTCACTGTGAAAATGCTTTAGAGCCGCGAACGCGGAAGCAACTCGCAAAGAGCATGGAGGCAGAAGCAGAGTCGCCGCCTGATCAAGACAGCGACTCTTCGCTCGACCCTTCTACTCTGCTACTGACACTGAAACCGCGCCTCGCATCCCCCGCGCGACCGCCGTCATATTCCGCAGCGCAGCCCGCACCTCCGGCCAGTCACGCGTCTTCAGCCCACAGTCAGGATTGACCCATAGCTGCTCCAGCCTGAGCACCTCGAGCGCCTCTCGCAGCAGCACTTCCATCTCCCCCTCCGGCGGAACCCTCGGCGAGTGGATATCCCACACGCCCGGTCCAATGCCGTTCGGGTACGACGCCTTGCTGAACGCCTGCAGCAGCTCGCCTTTTGACCGCGCTGACTCCATCGAGATCACATCCGCGTCAAGCGCGGCGATTGACGGCAGGATGGACTCGAACTCGCAGTAGCACATATGCGTGTGGATCTGCGTGCTGTGGCGAACGCCGGTGGGCGCAAGTCGGAATGGCTCGACTGCCCACGCAAGGTACGCGGCCCACCCGCTGCGGCGAAGCGGCAGGCCTTCGCGAAGCGCCGGCTCGTCGAGTTGGATGGCCCGGATGCCAGCCGCCTCCAGATCGCGCACCTCGTCGCGCAGCGCGAGCGCGATCTGCCGTGCCACCTCGCTACGCGAGATATCATCGCGCACAAACGACCACTGCAGCATGGTGACCGGACCGGTCAGCATGCCTTTGACCGGCCGCTCCGTCTGCCGCTGCGCGAAAGTGCTCCAGCGTACCGTCATAGGCGCGGGCCGGTGCACGTCACCGTAGATAACCGGCGGCTTGACGCAGCGCGAGCCGTAGCTCTGCACCCAGCCGTTCTGCGTGAATGCGAAGCCCTCCAGTTGCTCGCCGAAGTACTCCACCATGTCGTTGCGCTCGAACTCGCCATGCACCAGCAGGTCCAGGCCCGCGTCGTCCTGCTCGCGCAGGCAGCGCACGGTCTCCCCCTCAAGGAAACTCTCATACTCTGACTGGGGCAGCTGCCCGGCACGCCAGGCCGCGCGCGCTTTTCGCACCTCCGCGGTCTGCGGAAACGAGCCGATCGTGGTCGTCGGCAGCGGCGGAAGTCCGAGCGATGCGGCCTGTATCTTGGCACGCTGCGCGTACGGCGTTTCACGTTTGAAGTCGCTTGCGGTGAGCGCCCGCAAGGCCGCGCGCACTTCTTCATTACGACTGGACTCCGCGGCCGCGCGCGAAGCGATCGCGGCGCGATTGGTCGCGTGCTCAGTGAAGGCGAGATCGCTTCCCACGCCGAGCGCGCGCAACTCGTCGAGCTTCTGCGCGGCAAAGGCGAGCCACGAACGCACCGCCGGTTGCAGCTTTGTCTCCGCGGCCGCATCGACCGGCACGTGCAGCAGCGAGCATGAAGGCGCCAGCACAACGCGCTCCGCCCCAAGCGCCGCGATAGCCCCGTCGATCAGCGCACGACTACGCTCAAAGTCGTTCACCCAGATGTTGCGGCCGTCCACGATCCCGAGCGACAGCGCTTGCTGCGGCTGCACAAGCGGCAACGCCGCGGCAAGTTGCTCCGGCGCGCGCACCAGGTCGAGGTGCACGCTGGCTACAGGCAGCGAAAAGGCTAGTGACAGGTTCCCCTCAAGCCTGGCAAAGTAGGTCGTAAGATGCAGCGGCAAGCCGGCCTTGGCAAGCTCCGCGAACGCGCCACGGTAATAGTCCGCAACGCCGTCCGGCAGGTCGAGCGCGAGGCACGGCTCATCGATCTGCACGCTCCCTGCGCCAGCACCCTTGAGCGCGGCCAGCAGGGCGTCGTACGCGGCAAGCAGCCTGGGCAGCAGCGACCACCGATCGAACCCATCGGCCACCGGCTTGCCCAGCAGCAGCAGCGTGCACGGACCCAGCAGCACCGGCCGCGTTTCGATGCCCAGCGCTTTCGCTTCAAGAAACTCGCCGACGGCCTTGCCCGGATCCGCCTCGAACGCGAGCCCGTCCGACCACTCCGGAACCAGGTAGTGGTAGTTCGTGTCGAACCACTTCGTCATCTCCATCGCCGTCTGCTCCTGGCTGTTGCGAGCCATTGCAAAAAGGCGCGAAAGCGTCACCGGTTCTGTGCCGAATCGCTCAGGCGTAGCGCCGACGGCGACCAGCGTGTCGAGCACGTGATCGTAGAGCGAAAAGTCGTTTGAGGGGATGTGGCCGACCCCGGCGCGCTGCTGCAACTGCCAGTGCTGCGCGCGCAGTTCCCGCGCCGTGGCTTGGAGCTCGGCCTCTGTGCGCTCACCGCGCCAGAAGGCTTCGAGCGCGAACTTCAACTCGCGCGAGGCGCCCATGCGAGGGAAGCCGAGTGCGCTTGTCTGTAACTGTCTCTGTGGCATATACGGTTCCTTGTCTGCGAGATACGACGTAAGCAGGAACCACCCGTGCGCAGGCCACTCCAACGCACCGCGCGATCAGCTGCGCGGAGCGGCGAAACAGCAAGGAGTCACGGCCCAATCCACGAGGCGCGGAGCTCTTTGAAGCGCACCACGCAGCAATCTGCGTTGGCGGCGCGCAGGCCGGTATTCGGACTTTGGGCAGCCTACCGGCGAACCGCTTCCCACCCGTCCCCCGGGCAGTGCGTGAGGCTTCGGGCCCCAGTCCGCGTTCGTTCCCATCACCGCTGCGGGACAGCGCCGGAGTCGCACCGGCTTCCCGTTGAACAGCGCCCGTAGGCGCCGCACCTGCACAGCATCGAGTGTAGCCTACGCTGCTCTCTTACCCGTGCAGCAGCCAGTCATACTGCGCGTCGGTGAGCGGAACCACCGAGAGCCGGAACTGCCGGAACAGCGGCGAATCCCGAAACACGGGGGCTTCGCGCATCTCGCCAAGCGAGCGCGGCTGCTTCAGCCGCCTGCCGGCCTTGATACGCACAACCGGATTCTTCTTGTCACTCCCATCGACCGAGACAACCGTCGCGGTTCCCACCACTTCCTTGCCGGTGTTCGAGTGATAGATCACCAGCTTCTCGCCCCGGTGCATGGTCGCAAGCGAGTTCAACGCCTGCGCATTTTTGATGCCGTCCCACACCGTTTCACCCTCGCGCAGGAGGTCGTCAAAAGAGTACTTGTCCGGTTCGGTCTTCAGCAGAAAAGGCAAGGTTCTAGCTCCCGGCAGTGAGGATCGGCGCGGTCTACGCTTGCTGGCTCGCGGCAGCCCGGCCCTTCGCATATCGTACCGTCCAGAACATCGTCGCTAGCAATGTTGCGTTGAACAGCGCGGGCCCCAGCAGCAACACCTCCGCGGTGGGCAGCGCCCAAACCATGGCAGCCTTGGCGCAGAACTCCGCCGTAAGCGCCACACCCCACACCGCGGTGATGCGCCGATGCGTGGCCCTCACTGCCGGCTCTGCGGCCCGTGCGGTAAATTGCTCGACGCGCTCAGGGCTCTGGCCCGCGACCATGTGGCGCGCGAAATAAAACATAAGCGGCCGCGCACAGCCCAGCGTCCCCAACGAGAGCAGCCCCAGCGCCAGCGTCGGCAGGGACTCGCGCAACAGCAGCACCCGCGGGCTGCCACCGAGCATCAGCGCTCCGCCGCTCACGACAAGTCCAAACAGCACCAGCAGCGAGAAGGGGTTCATCCGACGTTTCCGGAGCACGCTCCACGCGCCGGCCGCAAAGGGGTAGGCGCACGATCCAACCAGCGCCTGCATCTCCGAGGCGCCCTGCGCCCTCAGGAGCCGGTAGCAGGCCAGCGGAACCGCCGTGCCCGCTGCCATATCCAGCAGAAAAGCCCGCACGGGAACACGGAGCGCAGCGGGAGCGGGTGAGCTTGCTTGTGAGGGAACGAGAATGCTGGCGGCCATGGGATGTCTCCTTGTCTTGCTCCAAGACTAGGAGTTGCGCCGGCTCTGCTCCAGTGTGGTTCGTCACCAATCGGCCGTGACAGTTGTCACCCTCGCTCATGGCAGTTTTCCTGTCACTGGGAAAGCCCAGTATCACTGGACGTGGCTTTTCCTTAAAGAAAGGCCACAGTGAGATACCCTACGCGCCTCCGAAGCAACAGGAAAACTGCTTTAGCGTAGCCCCAGGATCTCCCCCTCGGCATCGACATCGATGTCCGCGGCCCGCGAGGTTTTGGGCAGCCCGGGCATCAACATCATGCTGCCTGCGATGACCACCACGAAACCCGCGCCGGCCGACAGCGAAGCACCCGTCACGCGCAAACGCCAGCCCGTGGGCGCGCCTGGGAGCTTCGTATCGTCAGACAGTGAGTACTGCGTCTTCGCAATGCATACCGGAACGCCGCCGAAGCCCCACCTCTCAAACCGAGTGAGCGCAGTGAGCGCCGCGTCTGCGTAGTCGACGCCGGCGGCGCCATATACATTTGTTGCCACGGCTTCAATTTTGTCTTTCAACGAGCTTTCGAGCGAATACGCGGGCTTGAGCGCGGGCGCCGGGCCATCGCATACAGCAAGCACCGCACGCGCTAGGTCCGCGGCCCCTTCCGCGCCGCGAGTAAATGCTTCGGTAAACGCATTGGGCAGCCCGTTCGCATCGCACCAGCTTCGCAACCGCGCGAGTTCCTCATCCGTATCTTTCGGGAAATGATTGATCGCAACAACGACCGGCAAACCGAAGCCGCGCAGGATCGATACATGCTTCGCAAGATTGGCGAAGCCGCGCTCCAGCTCATCTTTGTTGCCGTCTTCCGGCATCGCCTGTCCTTGATTTTTAAGGCTTTGCGCCGTCGTCACCAGCACCGCCGCCGCGGGCTCAATCCCGGACTCGCGCGTGACGATGTCCATGTATTTTTCAAGCCCCAGATCGGAGGCGAAGCCGCACTCGTTGACCGCGTAGTCGGCGAGGCGCAGCGCCATGTCCTGCGAAACAATGCTCGAAGTCCCGTGCGCGATATTCGCAAACGGCCCGGCATGCACAAACGCGGGCGTGCCTTCGGTGGTCTGCACCAGGTTCGGCTCGATCGCTTCAGCAAGCAAAGCCATCATGGGGCCGACCGCGTCGAGGTCGCGCGCGCGTACCGGCTCGCCGGTCTTGGTTTCAGCCACGATGATCGCGCCGAGTCGTTCGCGGAGGTCGTCTCGGTCGCGTGCCAGGGCGACAATCGCCATGATCTCCGACGCGGCCGTTATCACGAACCCGGCTTTTTGATTCGAGCCTTCGCGCGGCGGCGCCGCAGCCTGACCTCCAGTTCCATCTGCCTTGAGCCCGGCGACGTTGGTCGTGACGCGGCGCAGACCGCGGTCGTTCATATCGAGCGCGCGCGGCCAGGTCACAGTTTCAGGCGCAATCCGGAGATCGTTGCCGTGGAAGATATGCGCGTCCAGCAACGCCGCGAGCAGGTTGTGAGCCGAGGTAATCGCGTGGAAGTCGCCATGGAAATGCAGGTTGATCTTCTCGCTCGGTTCCACCTGCGAGCGGCCGCCGC
>CAXTSA010000010.1:0-12059 GCA_964246755.1 uncultured Acidobacteriaceae bacterium | reverse complement strand
AACACCCCCTCACCCGCCGCCGGCAGCGCCGCCTTTCATACCGAACACCGGCCCCAGCGAGGGCTCGCGCGAGGTGAGCACCACACGCTTGCCCGTGCCGCGCAGCACGTACTCGAGCCCCTGCGTCAGTCCGATCGAGGTCACGGTCTTGCCTTCGCCGGAAACAGTCGGCGTGGTCGCGGTGACCAGGATGAGCCTGCCTTTGCGTGGAAAGGCCGGATCGGTGAGCAGACCCAGTTTGACTTTGCCGCCGTAGCGACCGACCTGCTCGAAATACTGCTGGGGCACGCCGAGCTTCGCGGCCACCTCGGCAATGGGAAGTAATTGCGGCTTCATACGGAACTCTCTTTCCTGACTTCCCGTGCGTGGGAAGCGCTTTGAGATAGAGCGTCAAGGGTCTTGTGGAGGCTTGCGAAATCCTCGACATTCAGGGCATTTTGCCCTCGCGCCGCATCTCGCGACCCGATCTGCCGCAGCAGTCCGCTGAGCACCTTTCCCGGGCCGACCTCAATCCAGTGCGCAGGCGCAAATTCGTCGCGCACGTATTCGATCGATGCAGTCCATCGCACCGCGCCCGTCACCTGCCGCACCAGCGCGTCGCGCAGCGCGGACCCGGCGCTTTCAGCGGTCGCCAGCACATTGGAGATCACCGGCACACGCGCGTCCGCGAACGGAAGCGCCGCCAGCAAAGGCGCCAAACGATCCTGCGCGGGCTGCATCAGCGCGCAGTGGAAGGGCGCGCTGACCGGCAACATCACCACCCGTTTCGCACCGGCCTCCTTCGCCAGCGCCCCGGCTCGTTCGACCGCGGCCGCCGTGCCGGAGATGACGATCTGGGCCGGCGCGTTCAGGTTCGCGGATGACACAACCTCCGCTGTCTCCGTCGCGGCTCTGTCGCAGGCCTGCTCCACCGCGGCAGCGTCCAGACCCAGCACCGCGGCCATCGCGCCCTCACCTGCAGGCACGGCCTCCTGCATGTACGCGCCGCGCGCGTGTACCGCGCGGACGGCGTCGGCGAACGGGAGCACACCGGCTGAAACCAGAGCCGCATACTCGCCGAGCGAGTGCCCCGCGACCACGTTCGGCTCGACCCCGTGCTCGCGAAGCACGCGGTCCGCCGCAACCGAGACGGCGACGATAGCCGGCTGCGTGAATGCGGTCAGGCGCAGCTGTTGCTCGGGCCCTTCAAAGCAAAGCCGGCTCAGGGCGAACCCGAGCGCGTCGTCGGCCTCCTCGAAAACCGAGCGCGCGACGGAGAAGTTTTCATGCAGGTCGCGGCCCATGCCGACCGCCTGCGAGCCTTGCCCTGGAAACAGAAATGCGAGTGCCTGCGTACTCATGATGGTCCTATCTGAAACGAACGGAACTCCGAGCGCAAGCTGCTCAGAGAAGTCGGGACCGTTCCACGTGGAATCATCGCAAATCTGTTCCTGCCTGCTGCCGCGATTCCACAGCAAAGACGGATATCCTGCGCCACGGAAGGCTGCAAGACAATGCCCCAAGAAAACCGCCTGGAGTGGCCGCCGGCCGCACGCCGTGCCAGCGAAGGCGCTGCAGGCGGCTTCGAGCATTGCGACGATAGCAGCGCGGCCCATGCCGGAAAGCAGCTCAACTCTCGCTCGAGCGATCAAACCGCGGGCGGCCGCGCGCGTACCACAGCGCACCCGCGAGGGGGTCGACGGGCCGCTGTTGCACTACGATTCCGGGGTAGCGCTTGCCCAGGGTCTCGGCCATCGCGCCGTGTACTTCGCCGATATTTGCCAGCACGCCGCCTACAAACGCGACCTCAGGGACTTCGAACTTGCGCGAGGTTTGCGCCTCCAGCAGTTCCAGCTTTCGCACCACGGCGCCTGCCAGTGCGGCCAGGTCACGCCCGGCTCGCAGCAGAAGCTCCCGCGCCAGAGCGTCTCCATCGCGCGCCGCCGATACGACAACCGGCACCAGCGCGGCAGAGCGAAAGCCGGGTGCATTGGCCGCGCCGATCAGGTCGTCCAGCGTCGGCAGTCCCAAGGCCTCAAGGGCGCGACCGAGCAGCGGCGGAAGGTGCCCGGGCGGGATCGCAATGCGTTCGCCATCCGCGCTCACCTTGTCTGCTGCCGAGGGCGCGGCGTCGTCGATCGTGCGAAAGCAGGCGCGCAGAGCTTCGGTGCCGATCCAGTGGCCGGAGCCTTCATCGGCCAGCGCCGGCCCCCAGCCGCCGGTATGCACCATCTCGCCGGTGTCTCCGTCGGTAACGGCACGGCCCACGATATTGGAACCCGTGCCCGCGATGACGAGCACCCCGCGCCCGCCCGCAAATGCCGCATCGAGCGCGATTACCTCGTCGCCCAGCAGCAACAGTTCGCCGCCCACCGCTTCGGAGAACGCTTCTCGCATCCAGTCGCGGACCGCCGGCGCGGAAACGCCCGAGGTGCCGACGCATGTGCGCTCGACGGCGCCGCGCAAGCGCATACCGCTTTGCGCTTCCAGTTCGCTGAGCACCGCGCGAAGATGGAGAGCCGCTTCCCCGGGGAGCACGCGCAGGGTCTTGATGCTGCCCGCCTCGGCGCGAGCGAGCGTTCTCTCTCCATCGGCGAGCACCGCCGCTGTCTTGGTGCCACCCACGTCAAACGCGAGATACAGACTCATCAAGCCAGTATGCCGGTCGCCGCATCCCACTGACGAGATGCCGAGAAATACGTCTGGAGCTCGGAATCAGAGACTTTCCCCGGGACTTTCCCCGGAAGTACACAGGAGCGATTCACGATGAAGACCCTAGCAGCCCTTGTTTTTACGCTTACGCTCGCCGCGGCGCCCGCGATGGCCGTTGCGCAATCCACCCAGGACCCGAACGCGCCCGCGCAGAATGCCTCACAGCTCAACGACGAAGCGGCGCGGCACAGCGCTCACGCGCAATCGGCCAAAACAAAGCAAAAGCTGAATAAGAACGCCGAAAAGGCAGATAAAAAGGCCGCCAAAAAGGAGAGCAAGGTAGCCAAGGACCAACAGAAGGCAGCCGATGCGAACGCTGCGGCCCGCACCGGGCAGCCTCAGTAAAAGCGTCTCTGCGCGAGAAAAATGGCCGCGTTTGCGGCCATTTTCAGCCGGCCAGTTCTGCCTCGATTAGGCCATTGACCCCGGTTTCGGCGAACTCGGCTGCGACTCGGATTCCATTGCGAATCGCTCTGTCGTTCGAAGACCCGTGCCCGACAATACAAACTCCTCGCACACCAAGCAGCGGGGCACCCCCGTACTCTGACGGATCGGTTTTACGTTTAAACGCGGAAAAGGCCTTGCGAGAAAGCAGGGCCCCAACTTGTGCCGTAACTGTGCGCCGCAAAGAATCCTTCAGCATGTCGCGCACCAGCCGGGTCAACCCCTCGCTCGTCTTCAGAGCGACATTGCCGACAAATCCGTCGCAGACGATGACGTCCGCGTTGCCGTTATAGATGTCGCGGCCTTCCACGTTGCCAATGAAATTGAGCGGGAGTTCCTTGAGGAATGGGAACGCCTCGCCGGTGAGCTCATTCCCCTTGCCTTCTTCCTCGCCGATCGAAAGCAGGCCCACCCGGGGCCGTTTGATTTTGAGCACAGAGCGGGCATAAAGCTCACCCATGACGGCGAACTGGACGAGATTCTGAGCTCGGCAATCGACGTTCGCGCCTACGTCGAGCAGCACGCACGGGGTTCCGGCAGTGGTGGGCAGTACGGCCGCCAGTGCCGGCCGGTCCACGCCCGGCAGAGCGCTAAGAACCATCTTGGCCGTCACCATGGCAGCGCCGGTATTGCCAGCGGTCACGAAACCGGCCGCCCGGCGCTCGCGCACCAGCTTCAGGCCGACGCGCATGGAGCTGTCTTTTTTGTTCCTGACAGCCTGGGCGGCTTTTTCGTCCATGGCGATATGCTCGCTCGCGTGAACGATCTCAATGGGCAGGTTTTCGCCACGCAATGCTTCCTGGAGCAGCGGCCGGAGACGCTCCTGCGGTCCGACCAGGAGCACGCGTACCGGCAGTTCGCGAGCAGCCTGGATGGCGCCGCAGATCTCCGGGTCAGGCGCTTTGTCGGCACCCATGGCATCGACAGCGATGGCGGTCAACATTCTTTACGAGACGGCTACTTGGCTTCCTTGGTCTCAAGCACTGCGCGGCCCTTGTACTGCCCGCACTTGGCGCAGGCACGATGCGGCAGCTTGCGCTCATGGCAGTTGGGGCACTCGGAGAGGCCGGTGGCGGTCAGGAAATCGTGGGCGCGGCGCTTGGAAGAGCGGGCCTTGGAGTGGCGGCGTTTCGGGTTAGGCACGGTTCAACAAATCCTTTCGGGCAGTGCTCGGCGGCGACGCGCACTTTCAACGCAAGTACCGCGCCCACACCGGCTCCTTCACGCGACAGACTGGATTTACGTCGAGTGAAAGTGAAGCGGTCCGGCGTAAACTGCGGCGCCGAAACGGGCACTCAGGAAGTCTTTATCTTGCTGCCAATGCCGGCAAGAGCCGACCACCGCGGATCTGCGGGAGTCGCCTCGCAGGAGCAGGGATCGTTGTTCCCATTGGCACCACAGCGCGAGCAGATTCCTTTGCAGTCCTCGCGGCAAAGCGTCCTTGCCGGGAGCGACAGGAGCACCTGCTCCCGTAATACGTCCTCGAGCAGAAGACTGCCATCGTCATAATAGCCGATTTCGGTCTCGGACGCTCCGATAGAGTGCTCGCGATCGTCGGAATCAACACCGACAGGGCGGAACAGGACGTCGTAGTCGCCCTGCAGGGCATGCTCGACAGGGTCGAGGCAGCGCGCGCACGGCACCTGGAACAAACCCTTGTAAGTGCCGCGGATGCGGATGTCCTGCACGATCTCCTTGGGTCCGCGGTGCTCTTCGAGCAACTCGGCCATCCCTGCGGCCTGCATGGGCCCCTTCTGGTCAACGTCGCTGCCGAAATCGAGGCCGCCGGGCGGGAACGAAGTGTTGTAATGGAGCGGCTCGCGCTCAAGGTCGGTGACGGTGATGAACATAGGGGCGCCTCCGAGATGACTGACTCCAGCCTATGAGCCTTGGGGCGGCGGGTCAAACATTCCGGTGACCGGCGTCACACACTCGCTCAGCCCGCTTCACGTGTTAGCCCCAAAGCGGGAAGTTACCAGCGACAGGTGAAGAAGTCCTTCACTCGTCGCAGAGTACGGAGACGCACTTTCCAGGGGCTTCACAATGTGTGCCGGTCAGCAGGGGAGGAAACGAGGATGCCAGGCGCAACCATGGCCCTGCAGGCACAGGTCCGTCAGCTCTCGTGGAAACGAGGGAGCAGACATGATCCATATCGACATGCGTTTACAACCTTTAAGTACAGGCATGAGAGGCTTTCCAAGGGAGGTGCACTCCCTTCGTTCAGCGCCTTTTTTGATTTGCTATGGCGTCGCTGCTCCGTCAGACTGAACTCCCCTTCAAAACTGCTTCGTAAACCGCAGAGCGCTGCGGTATGTTGGCGCATGCGCTCTTCCCGCTTCAATGCCTACCGTTTCGCGCTCGCTCTGCCCTTGCTGTCCTGCGTTTTTGCGGTCGCGCAGGATCACGTGGACGCGCCGCCGGCGAAAGTATCTCCGGCCGCCCTCGACGCAAAATCAGACGCGCTGCCTCCCTTGCCGGCCGATGCCTCCGTAGCGCAGACCGTCACAGTGAACGGCAAAACGCTGCACTACACAGCGACTGTCGGCGTGATCCCGGTATACGCCCGGACCGATCCGGCCAAGCCCGAGGTAAAGACCGGCGAGGTAGTCGTAACCGCGTACACGCTCGACGGGACAGGCGACAAAGCGGACCGCCCGGTGACCTTCGCCATGAACGGCGGCCCGGGCGCGTCGTCAGTCTACCTCAACCTCGGCGCGATCGGCCCCAAGCACATCCAGTTCGCCCGGCAGGGCGATAGCCCGTCGGACCCGCCGCGGCTTACCGACAATCCAGGTACCTGGCTGCCCTTCTCGGACCTCGTGTTCATTGACCCGGTCGGGACGGGCTTTTCCCGCTCGCTGGTGAACCCGGCCGACACGAAGAAGATGTTCTACTCGACGACGCCTGACATTGAATACCTGTCGCGAGTCATCTACGACTGGCTGGTCACAAACGGTCGTCTGCAATCGCGCAAGTACCTGATCGGCGAAAGCTACGGAGGCTACCGGGGCCCGCGCGTGACGCACTACCTGCAGTCGCAGCTTGGCGTCGCGATGAACGGCGTGGTGCTGGTTTCGCCGTACCTCAACCCGTGGATCGACTCGAACGGCGAAATCTCGCCCCTGCCCTGGATGATGAGCCTGCCCTCGATCACGGCGGCGCACCTGGAACGCGAGCACCAGCTCGACGCCGGACACATGGCACCGGTAATCGCCTACACCCGCGGGGAGTATGTGACGGACCTGCTCGCCGGACGCTCGAACCCGGAAGCCACGCCGCGCATTATCAGAAAAGTGACCGAAATGACCGGGCTCGATCCCGCGTTCGTGAAGCACTCCGGCGGACGGCTCGAAATCGGCGCGTACCTGCGCGAGGTGCACCGCGAGCAGGGCGAGATCGGCTCGGTCTACGATTCGAATGTAACGGCGCCCGACCCGTTTCCGTTCTCGCCCGAGGGCAAGGGGAACGACCCCATCCTAGAGGCGATCATCGCGCCGACCACCTCGGCTATGGTGGACTGGGTGACGCGCGTGGTGGGCTGGAAGACGACCGCGCGCTACAACGCGCTCTCCTACGACGTGAACGAGCAGTGGGACCGGGACAAGGTGCTCGAGCGCGGGTCAACCGAAGATCTGCGGCAGGCGGTCGCGGCCGACCCTAAACTGCGCGTGCTGATCGCGCACGGATGGGATGACCTGAGCTGCCCGTTCATGGGCTCGGTGCTCTCGGTCGACGAGATGCCGGTGACGACCGACCCGGCGCGAGTTGCCGTGCACGAGTACCCGGGCGGCCACATGTTTTACACCCGGCCGGAGAGCCAGGCGGCATTTGTAAAGGATGTGGAGGCGATGATCGCCGCGCACTGAGGCCGGGCGGTTTGAAAGATTCGCTAGCCCTCCCACAGCACAGCAGCCTAGACTCAGCTGTGGGGGATACATGGCCGCCATCGGCACAGTCATCAGCATTGAGGAGTACCTTCGGACCGACTACCGTCCGGATGTGGAGTACATCGATGGTCAACTGAAGGAGAAACCTGTACCGGAGTTCCTGCATGGAGTCGTACAAGTAATCCTGGGCAGTTGGTTTCGGGATCATCGGAAAGAGTGGAACACCGTGGTCGCCGTCGAAACCAGGACCAAGGTGGACGAAAATCATGTGCGTCTTCCCGATGTTGTCGTGGTGCGCAAGGGCGAGGGGGCACGGGGGGCGCTGGTGAAAGCGCCCCTTATCGCCATCGAGGTTTTGTCTCCGTCGGACAGCTATGCCGACCTGCGGGAGCGCGCGGCCGATCTCCGCACCATGGGCACGGAAAATGTGTGGCTGCTCGACCCAGCACGCCGCACCGCCGAGGTCTGGACCGGAACGCACTGGCATCCGGTTGAGGGCGATCGGCTTGCGGCAGTAAACGCGCCGGTTTTTCTGGATCTCGGATGGCTTTGGAAGGAAGTGGACGACGAATTGGACGTGGCGGAGCCATGAAGCGTCTCCCGCTCTGCATGTGCGCAGTGCTGTTTTCTACTCTCCTTGCGGCCCAGACACCCGCGCCGAAACTGGTTACAGAAAACGGCCGCCATGCGCTGCTGGTCGACGGCGCCCCCTACCTTGTCCTGGGCGCGCAGATCAACAACTCGAGTAGCTGGCCCGCAATCCTGCCCGAAGTATGGCCCGCGCTTGAGGCCATGCACGTGAACACCGCCGAAGCGCCCGTGTACTGGGAGCAGATCGAGCCCGCGCCCGGCAGGTTCGACTGGACCGGCGTGGACGCTCTGCTCGAGGGCGCGCGGGCGCACCACCTTCATCTCGTCCCCCTGTGGTTCGGCACCTGGAAGAACGGCAACGACCACTACGTGCCGGAGTGGGTCAAACGCGACCCGGCCCATTACCCGCGCATGCGGAACGCCTACGGCACGCCGCTCGATGTGCTTTCCGCCAATGCGCCGGCCAACATGGAAGCCGACCGTAAAGCCTTTACCGCGCTGATGCACCACCTCGCCGAGCGCGACGCAGCCGAGCACACCGTGCTCATGGTGCAGGTCGAGAACGAGTCGGGCTCGATCGGCACGGCGCGCGATTACTCGCCTGAGGCGAACCGCCAATTCGCTGGACAGGTTCCGCCGGAGCTGCTGAAGGCTCTGGGCAAACACCCGGGCACGTGGTCCGAGGTCTTCCCCGGCAATGCCGATGAGGCGTTCCAGGCCTGGACGCAGGCCCGCTACATCAACGCGATTGCCGAGGCAGGCAAGCGTGAGTTCGCGATCCCCTTGTACTGCAACGTGTGGCTCGCCTACCCTCCGGCCCAGCTGCCGGAGCGGCACATCCCCATCGCGGGCATCGGCTACCCCTCGGGCGGCCCGGTCGAGAGCATGCTGCCGCTGTGGAAGGCCGCCGCGCCGGCGATCGACGCGATCGGGCCCGATATGTACTCGAGCAACGCCGACTATACCCTTCACACCCTAGACGCCTACGCGCGGCTGGACAATCCGCTGTGGATCCCGGAGACCGGCTCCAGTGACGCCTATGCGCCCTACTTCTTCGCCGCGCTGGGTCGGGGCGCGATCGGCTTTTCCCCATTCGGCGTGGACTGGACCTGGTGGACCTACTCGCAAGGCGAAATCCCAACAGCCCACGCTGAAAACTACGCCTTGCTCGCGCCCATGGACCGGACGATCGCGAAGCTGACTTACGCCGGGCAGGTGCAGACGGCGATCGAAGCGGCCGGCGGCGCGGAGCAGGCACTCGTGTTCGCGAACAATGCTCCGCCGGGCGGGCGGCAGTTCCGGGAGACGGTTTCCCTGACCCGCGCAGGCACTCCGGGCAGCGCTCTCCTCTCGGATGAGGAACCCCGGAAGCCGGGCGAAGACCCGGTTTCTCTCGCAAACGCAACCGTCCCGATGGAGATGGCCGGCACTCGCGCGACCCGGACAGCCGATGCGAGCGGGGCCTGGGTGGCCGAGGTGCGTTTTGGGCTTCCGCAGAAAGACGGCGAACCGGCGCCCGGCACCAAAAACCACGAGGGGCGCTTGCTGGTAGCCCAGCTTGGGCCGGACGAGTTCCTGCTCACCGGCATCGGCGGCGCCGTGTTCTTGCATCGCCCCGGCTACCTGCCGGGCATCCGCATGCAGATCCTGCGCGCGGAAGAAGGCTTCTACACGCCCGCAAACACTCCGGGCGCGCCGGAGCAGTGGCACATGACACGCCTGCTGAACGGCGACGAAAACGATCGTGGCATTCAGTTTCCCGAGCCGGGCAAACAGGGTCCTGCGGCGGTGCGTGTTACCGTGGGGCGTTTCTAGGCGCGCTGACACTCGTATACAGGGCACGCCACTCGGCCCCGTGAAACAGGCGAATGCCGGCCACTCCGGCAGCCCCGGCTGCCACGCAAGCTGCCGCATTCGCGGCCACGATCCCTCCCAGCGCAAACACCGGCACCGGGCCGGCGGCCACACAGGCCCCGTGCAGGGCGTGCAGCCCTGTCCCTGCCCGGGCCACCTCACCGCCAACCACTTTGCCGAAAACCGGCGCCCACAGCATCGCGCTCGCCCCTCCCTCGCGCGCCGCCTCGACCTCCTCAAGCGAGTGGCAGCTTACGGTAACCAGGGGCACAAGCCGGACGGACGCTTGCACAAGCTCCACCGAGGCGCCCCCGGCCAGGTGTACTCCGTCGGCGCCGGCCTCGAGCGCGAGCGGCGCCGGCAGGCCATTTACCAGCAGCCGTGTGGCTCCGCCGCGCGTCATCGCTGCCAGGCTGCGGACCAGCGCGGCGAGCCTCTCCCAGGGCAGGTCTTTTTCGCGGAGCAGTACCCAGTCCACCCCGCCCTCAACCCACTGCTCCACCTGCGAGCAAAGCGCGGCCTCCCAGCCTTGTTTGTGCGGCGGCAACAGCGTGCGATCGGTGATGGCATAGCGCTGCATCTGCGCTTATGAAAACAGAAAAGCACCGCGCAAGCGGAGCTTTTCTATCCAGGGGAACGAGCTCTACCGGTACGACCGCTGGTAGGTGCGCGTCATGCGGTCCTGCCAACCCAGCTGGTCTTCATCGAGCAGCGCCCAGAAAACTCCCAGGCCCAGCGGCAATAGCGCCAACGCGGTTGCAGGCACACGGTTCTGCAACTCCTTGCGCGTGGGGTTCTCATCGGCAAAGGTGCACAGGGCGATGCGGGCGTAGCGCATACCCGGCGTGCTGCCGCCGCCGAAGCTCATGAATAGCCAGCCGTAAAAGGTGGCCAGCACCCCAAATACCAGTAGGCCGACCGCAATGGCCGACTTGCCCGAAGGCGCATGCGTGGTACAGGAGGCGAATACCAGTACGGAAAGTAGAAAGCACGCCGATACGATAGCGCTATCGACTAGCGCGCCCATCAAGCGGTCGCTGACCGGCGCCAGGTCATGGAGCGCCGGCGCCGCTTCCGCTTTGTAGCCGTGCTCGACGCGGCGCGCGGCGGGATGGGCCGAAACAGAGGGCGCCCCTTCCGGCTGCGGGTGCTCGCCGAGACGGATAGAGCCCCACCCACTCTCTTTTCGAGCGGGCGCGGGCTCCTCTCCCAGGCCGAAGCCGCGCCGCCGCCGGGGCAGCTCGGGATTGCGCTCCTGGTTTTGCTCCTGGTTTTGCCCGCGGTTTCGATCCCTGCTGCGCTCGTCGGTAGCCCGGTCCACAGGGGTCGGGACGGATGGGTTCGTGAACCGGTGTAACGGCTCGCGTCCCTCGCGCTCCGTCATTACGCCCTGGCCGGTGCGCTGGGCATCATGCTGGGTTTTATGCGCATCGGGCTCCTCTTCACTCACTACCTCAAAGATGCGCAAAGATGTGGCAGATGATTCCTGCGCCCGCGCCTGATCGAGCAGCGGACCCTCGGCAAGTAGCGGCCGCTGCTTGCGCGGCGCGATCAGCTCGCGGGGAAACTCGATCAGCTTGGCTGGCAGGCCCTGGGCTGCCGGCACCACCGCCTCGGCGAATGCGTCGACCAGCGCGCGCGCGCGATCGGCCACGGGAGTACGGGAGGGCACAGGGGTGCGCTCGGGCAGCGGAGCATGGTGCTCCACAGTGGTTGCAACCGACAATGGGGCGTCCAAAAGCGAGACCGGAAACGCGACGCTCCCGAGCGAGGCATGGGATGCGCCTAAGACGTCGCGTCCAACCTGCGCGTTGCGGTCCTGCTCGTTCCGGTCCTGCTCATTGCGAGCAAGCCGCGGGCCTTCCGTAAAGAAGGGGTCGGCGAACACGTCCGCTACCGATCGGTCAGCCGAGATGCTACGCGGGCGCGCGCCGTCCCCTTCCGTCCGCGGCAGGCCGTGCGCAGGCGCCTCCCAGGAAGAGAGCACGGCTTGTGCCGCGAGCGCAGCTTCGGCGGCAGTTTCGGCGGCCTTTGCGGCTGCCGCGGCGCTGGCGGCAAGCAGTTCCTGGTACGACGGGGCGCTCCTGTACCGCTCGGCGACGCGCTCAGCCACGCGCGAAGACACTCGCGAAGCAGGCTCGTCTTCGCCCGAGTCGCGGGGATACGGTGAGGGCGCGCTGGAACGGCTACCCGCGGCTTCGCCGGCGCGGCGCTCGCGATGTTCGCGCAAACGCGCGTTCAGCTCCGCCTTCCACGCCGCGGAGGCTTGCGGTTCCATAAATCCCCGATTTTCAACGGAGGCGGAGTGCGGCAGAGAGGTTGCAGGTGTGCTCACGGAAGCGAAATCCTTCTTTCCTCCTCGTGCCTACGCGGGGTAGCTTTCCGGGCACGAGCGCGATTGTTGCCACTGTGGAGAGAGGCAGGAAGGTTTGCGGAGACGAGACCGGTCGTCCACCGATTGAAGCGTCGACGGCGGCGAACGGGGTCTGGATGTCTCTCTCGCCAGAGCAAGCAAGAGCGGTGCGGCTTACTCTTCGCGTCAAATCCGTCCCCGGCGTTTGCTATGCTGAGGAGGCCTGACGCAATGAGAAC
>CAXTSA010000009.1:16502-21722 GCA_964246755.1 uncultured Acidobacteriaceae bacterium | reverse complement strand
TACACGTAAAAGACAAAAGGTTTGCGTGTCAGGACGGAGACTTAAGCAGAGGTTCCCTGGAGCATTTTCACCGTGGTGTAAGGTAAGTCGCTGCACTCCCCGCAGCTTTTCCGTCAAGAAAAGCTGCATTTCGCAGAGAGCGGGTGCCCCACAGTAACTGTGAAGATGCTTTAACCAGCGGCGATCGAGCAGTTGGCGTGCTCCGCCGCGGTTCCATCGCCCATGGGCAGGCGAACGATAAACTCCGTCGCGCCCGGCTCCGTCGTGAACCGGATATCCCCGTGAAAGTTGCCGACCACAATCCGGTGCGCGATATCCAGGCCCAGTCCGGTGCCCACGCCGGCCTCTTTCGTCGTGTAGAACGGCTCAAAGATACGCTCCCAATGCTCGCGCGGAATGCCCGGCCCATTGTCTCGAATCCCGACACAGACGGTTCCGTCTTCGGTCCACAGCCGCACGGAGATTTCGCCGTTTTCCGGCGCCGCGTCGACCGCGTTGTCCAGAAGATTGGTCCATACCTGGACTAGTCCCGCTCCCATGCAGGCGATCCCTGTCTCAGCCGGGGGCAGATCCCGATGCACCTGGATGCCCTTGCCTCGGAACTTGTGGTTCAGGATGGTCAGGGTGCTCAGCAGACTGTCCCGCACATCCACCTTCTGCTGCCGGTTCTTGTCGTCATAGGCGTATTTTTTGACTGCACCGACCAGGTCGGTCACCCGGGTGATGCTTTCCTCGATCGTGCCCACATGCTGCATGCTGCTGATCAGCGCGTCCAGGTAGTTCAGCGTGTCAGACAAGGTACCGGGGGGAAACGAGCTTTGCGCGCAGTACACGTCCTCGCGCGTCCACCCTGCGCTGACCATCGTCGGAGCCAGCCGCCAGGGGTTCTCAACCTTCATCTTCTCCAGCCACTCGGAGAGCTCTTCCTCGCGATCCGATTGCTCCAGGGTTGAGAAGCTCACCGGCCTGTCGATCGTAAGCGCCTGTTCCTGCAGGTTGGCCAGGCATTCCGACTGGTCCGCGGTAAAGGAAGTCCGGGTCAGACGCAGCGAGATCTGCTGGAGGCGCGACAGGTTTTCCCTCAGCTGCGCCGCGGCGCGTCGCGCGGCCGCCCCCGGGTTGTTCAACTCATGCATGAGCCCGGCCGCCAGGGTGCCGAGCGCAATCAGCTTTTCCCGGTGCAACGCAACCGCCTGGTAGGCTTCAAACCGGCGCGAGTAATCCGCCAGAACCGCTTCCCGCGTCTGCGGAGAAGCCGCTAGCATCTTCCAGAAACCGTCCTCCGGGATCCTCAGCAGTCTTGAAGGTTTCGTGGCAAAGACGCGTGAGTTGGTCGAGCGCCAGCCTTGAAGCAGCGGCACTTCCCCGAAGGACTCTCCCCCGCGATAGACGGCCATCGAGACGGCAGAGCCCGCTTTCTCAACCGAGATTTCGCCCTCGAACATGACACAGAATGTGTTGATTTCCCCGTTTGGAGGAAGCAGGGAGTCCCCAGGGGACAGCCGAATAAGCTCCGCACCCTGCCAGTTGGCGAGATCCTCCAGTGCTAAGTGCTTCAGCGCGGGAATCTGCTGTACCTCGGCAAGCAGCTCGCTATCGAGCGCTGCCGGCTCCCGCATGTTCTCCGCTTCCAATCCCTGTGCCATTGCCATTGCCATTCCAAACAAGACGGATCCAAGTCCGCCTCGCCTTCCCATGCCCCTCTGGTCTCCTGCTTAAAACTGCGCCAGATATTGGTGCATGAACTGCACCGCGATCGAACCCTCGCCCACCGAGGACGCGACGCGTTTTACCGATCCATACCGCACATCCCCGGCCACGAAAATCCCGGGAACACTCGTTTCAAGCAGGTAGGGGTCTCGATCCTCACCCCAGCCGGCAGGCAGCTTGCCGCCGCGCCGCAGGTCCGGTCCGGCCAGGACGAAGCCATGCTCATCCCGCAGAATGCAATCTGGAAGCCAGTTCGTCTTGGGCGCAGCGCCAATGAAAATGAACAGCGACGATGCCTGACGCTGGGTTACCTGCCCATCCTTGCTGACCGCGATGCACTCAAGATGGCTGTCCCCTGACACCTCCCGGACCTCCGCCCCCGTCTCTACCTCGATATTCGATGTCTCAGCAATCTGATCGATTAAATATTTCGACATGCTGTCCCCGAGCGAGGGGGCGCGCACCAGCATCGTCACCTTGCGCGCGAACTTGGCGAAGTGCATCGCGGCCTGCCCGGCCGAGTTTGCCCCGCCTACGATGAAGATTTCCTCATTCGTGCAGGTCGGCGCCTCGCTCAGGGTCGCTCCGTAATACACACCGGCGTTGAGCAAGCGGTCTGCCCCGGGGACATCCAGGCGCCGCCAGTGCACTCCGGTTGAGAGCATGCACACCCGGCAGTTCACCTCCCGGTCGTCCCCCAGTGCGATGTGGTGGTACTGGTCCTTGCTCGCAATCCCGGTGGCGCGCTGGGTGATGAACTCGGTGCCGAAGCGCGTCGCCTGCATGGTGGCCCTCCGGGCCAGGTCCTCGCCGCTCACCCCGGCCGGGAATCCCAGGTAGTTCTCAATGCGGGAGCTGGACCCGGCCTGTCCGCCCGGCGCCTCCGGCTCTACCACCAGTGTCTTCAGCCCTTCCGAGCTGCCGTACACCGCCGCGGCCAGCCCTGCCGGACCGCCCCCGATGATTACCAGGTCGTAGAAATCGAGTTCGGCGGAGGTCTTCAGCCCGACCCGCGCCGCCAGCTCCGGCAGTTTCGGTTGCGAGAGAGTGCTGCCATCGGGAAACAGGACGGTCGGCAGCTTGCTGTCGGGAACGCCGTACTGAGCCAGTAAGGCACCGGCCTGGTCTGTGCGCTCCGGGTCCAGCCACTTGAACGGAACCTGGTTCCGGCTCAGGAACTCGCGTACCTTGTGGTCCTCGGCAGACCAGCGAAGCCCCACCACCTGCAGGCCCTCATACTTCGGCTTATGACCGCTGCCCCAGGATTCCAGCAAATCGTTGAGCACCGGGTAGAGCCGCTCTTCCGGAGGATCCCAGGGCTTGGTCAGGTAGTAGTGGATGCGCGCGCTGTTGATCGCCTGAATCGCGGCTTCAGTATCCGCATAGGCCGTCAGCAGAGTACGCTTGGCATCGGGGTAGATCGCTTGTACCTTCGCAAGCAGCGCGACGCCTGTCATACCCGGCATACGCTGGTCCGAGACGACCAGCGCCAGCGCGTCGCCGCGCTTGCTGAGCTGCTCGCAGGTGTCAAGCGCGGCCTGGCCCGAGCCGGCCCGAACAATGCGGTAGCGCTCGCCGTACTGCCGACGCAGATCCTGCACCACCGCTTCCAGAACGCTGATGTCGTCATCGACCGCGAGAATCACTGGCTTTGGCATCGCAAGCCGATTGTAAACCTCCATTGCCATGACCTTCGTGCGGGTAGTATTTACCCGAAATAAGCGTAAAAACTACAAAAAGGGTACGAGCTAGTTGTAAAACCAGCAATTGCACGAAGGTGGTAGAAGAAAAAACATGAAAATTCTTCTTGCAAAGAATCCAAATCAAGGTAATCTTGCGTCACCAACAAGCATAGATTTCTCTTGCAGGCCAGATGAGAAACCGGCACCGACCGGTACTTTTGGTGTAGTTGTCCCAGATTGAAACGCTTATCCCTCAGATTCTGTGAGCCGAGATTTTCCCGCAGCGCAGTTCCGCTCGCGTGAAACAGGCTGGATCGCACGGACGTACGCACCGCGGGCGACCAGGCAAGCCATTCAGGCCACAAGGATCGAACATCGATGAACAAGGTTATTCTTGCCGACAACCAGGCCATCTTCCGCACCGGCACCGCCAAAGTGCTATCAATGGAGGATGACTTCCGAATCATCGCGCAATGCCCGGATGCGGACCGTTTACAGAACGCGTTGGTTACCTTCCGCGGTGTCACCGTCTTGTTTGGATCCACGCTGAAACAGGACCCTCACCAGTTGATGCAGCAGATTTGCTCCCTCGGTAGCCGTGGGATCGCGATTCTTGAGAACAACGAGCCGCAGCAGCCCTACCTGGCAGCGCATGTGCATGGGCTCTTTTTCCGGTCCATTACCGGTCCCACTCTGGTCGACTGCGTGCGCCGGGTCGGTCGCGGGGAACGCGCCATCCACTCCGCCGCGGCCCCGGCCCCGGTTCTGGAAGAAGATCTGGTCGGCGCCCGCGTTCGCGATCGCCTCACGCCGAAGGAAATGAAGATCGTCGCGCTGATCGTGCAGGGATGCAAAAACAAGGAGATCGCGATGCGGCTCGGCACCACCGAGCAGGTGATCAAGAACTACCTGCGCGGCGTGTACGACAAGACCGGCGTATCTGACCGGCTGGAGCTCGCGCTATTCACCATTCACCACCGGATTCTGGCGGAAGCAGCGGCGGCGGCCGGCAGCCTGATCCTGCAGGCCAGCTAAACGCGCGATGGGACGGTGCGAGCTTGGCTACCCTTCCGGCCTCGGACAAGGGCGGTCAAGCTCGCATCGAGCTCAGTGTCACTTTCCTGGCTCGCAGTTTTAAGGCTTCAATCGCTCCGCAACCGTTTTGCCCTGCGTAAAGTGCAGCAGGTAATCCGGCCCGCCCGCTTTTGAGTCCGTCCCCGACATGTTGAAGCCGCCGAACGGGTGCGCCCCCACCATGGCGCCGGTGCACTTGCGGTTCAGGTAAAGGTTGCCGACGTGGAACTCCCGCTTGGCCCGCTGGAGGTTTTCAGGCGCGCTCGAGTACACCGAGCCCGTCAAGCCGAACTCCGTCCCGTTCGCGATCGTCATGGCCTCGCTGAAATTCGCGGCTCTCAGGATCGCCAGTACCGGCCCAAAGATCTCCTCCTGCGCGATGCGCGCGTCCGGGTGCACATCGGCGAACACCGTAGGCTCGATATAGTAGCCGCCGGCCTCCGTCTCGATCGCGCGGCCGCCGGCAAGCAGCCGGCCCTCGGCCTTGCCCGCCTCGATATAGCGCAGGATTCTGCTGCGCGCCGCCTCATTAATCACCGGACCCATGCGAGGGTTTTCCCTGGGATCCTTGACGGAGATGGCCTCGACGCCCTCGCGGATCTTGTCCAGGAAGACGTCATAGATCGCGTCTTCGACGATCGCGCGCGAACCGGCCGAGCACTTTTGCCCGCTGAAGCCGAATGCCGCGGCCAAAACGCCCTCGACTGCTTCGTCCACATCGGCGTCGGAGGCTACAACCGTCGCGTCTTTGCCG
>CAXTSA010000009.1:14988-16492 GCA_964246755.1 uncultured Acidobacteriaceae bacterium | reverse complement strand
CCAGCTCCAGAATCGTGCGCTTAATCCAGATCTGCCCCGCGCGGGGCTTGGCCGCTTTCTCATGGATCTCAAGCCCCACCGGCCGGGAGCCGGTAAAGGCGACGAAGCGCACATGCGGGTGCTCCACCAGCGCGTTGCCGCAGTTCGGGCCGTCGCCTTGCAGCAGGTTTACAACGCCGGGCGGCATGCCCGCTTCTTCGAGCACATCAACAAACCGGGCCGCGATCGTCGGCGCGTCCGGCGAGGGCTTCAGGACAACCGTGTTGCCGGTCACGATCGCCGCCGCCGTCATGCCCGCGGCGATTGCCAGCGGGAAGTTCCACGGAGGGATCACCGCCCCTACCCCGAGCGGGATATAGGTAAGCTCGTCGCGCTCGCCCGGGTACTGGATCGGCGTCTCGGACGAGGCTAGCCGAAGCGCCTCGCGCGCGTAGAAGTCAAGGAAGTCGATGCACTCGGCAACATCGGCGTCCGCCTCGGCCCAGTTCTTGCCCACCTCATAGGTCAGCCAGGCGCAGAACTCGAACTTGCGCTCCTTAATGAGCTCGGCGGTGCGCAGCAGCAGGGAGACGCGATCAGTGAGCGGCGAAAAGCGCCAGCCCTCAAAGGCTTTTCGCGCCGCCTCGACAGCGGCCGCGGCCTCCGCGGCACCACCTGCCTGGTGCACGCCGATAATCTCCGACGGCCGGGCCGGGTTCCGCGATTCGAGCTTCGCTCCGGTCGAAATGCGCTCGCCGCCGATCACCATGGGGTACTCGCGGCCAAGCTGGTCGCTCACCCAGGACAGCGCCGCTTGCATCTCGTGCGCGTGCCGGCCGTGCGAAAAGTCGGTGAATGGCTCGTTCTGAAACTTGCCTTGCGGCGTACGGGGCTGGATCTGCGTCGTGACACTCGGGGTCGCCATAGCTCCTCCAGTGTAACGCCGGGTCTACTGCTTCTCCGGAGCGGCCCCGGCGCCGGGCGCCGGCACGCCCTGCACGTCCTCTTTCCCGAGCTCCGTAGCGACCTCTTTCCGCACATCGATGTAGTAGAGGTCCGTCGCCACCGCGAACTGCTCCGGGGTCATCCCGGTCGGCATCACCTGCCAGTCCACTGTCGGCGTAATGGTTTGCCAGTGTGCCGGGTCGCCCACCTTGACCGGCATCCGGAACTCCACCTCATCCACCTTCCAGCGGTACGATACCCGGCCCACCGACGGATCGAACCGCAGCTCAAGCGGCGGCAGCGCCGCGTGCCGCAGGTACTGGTTGAACTCGGGCGTCAGGTCCATTCCGGTGTGTTCATTGAAGAACCGGACCGCATCCTCGGTCAGGATGGTCTTGTACTTGAACTCCTGGTAATAGTCGTGGATCAGCTTGAACCATTGCTTGTCGTCATCGAGGACGCTGCGCAGGGTGTTGAGGAACAGGGCCCCCTTGAAGTACTGGTCTTCGTCCGGCTGTTGATTCGCATTGTGTTCCGTGACGATAGGTGCCTTGTTTTGAACCTTCGGCTTCAGGCCGTT
>CAXTSA010000009.1:13797-14978 GCA_964246755.1 uncultured Acidobacteriaceae bacterium | reverse complement strand
CATCAGGCTTGCCGTAGTGGTACTCCACATACAGGCTCTCGATGTAGGTATCCCAGCCTTCGTGGATCCACATGTCTGAAACATCGCGAGCCGTCACCGCGTTGCCGAACCACTCATGCCCGCTCTCGTGGATGATGATGAAGTCAAACCGCGGACTGATGCCCACGCCGGTCCAGTCGCGCCCATAGTAGCCGTTGGTGAAGTGGTTGCCGTACGTCACGGCGCTCTGGTGCTCCATGCCGGTGTACGGCACCTGGATCAGCTTGTAGCCGTCTTTGAGAAACGGGTATTCGCCAAAATAATGCTGAAACGCGTCGAGCATTCCCTTGGCCTGGGCGAACTGCGTCTTCGCTTTTTCGAGGTCCGCCGGCAGGGCGTAGAAGTCTACCGGGACGCCGCTGTACTTATCGCTGAAGTGCTCATACTTGCCGATGTTGAGCGACACATCGTAGCTGTTAATGGGGTAGTGCACGGTCCAGTCCCAGCGCGTGTAGCCGTCGCCTAGGTCGGTTTGGCCCGCGAATTTGCCGTTGGAAGCATCGGTGAGCCCGGTCGGCGCCTCGACCGAGATTGTCATGCCGTCCTGCGGCTCGTCGCGCCACTGGTCTTTGCTGGGCCACCAGATGCTCGACCCGTCGTCCTCGCACGACGTCACGATCCATGGATTGCCCGCCGGGTCCTTGCCGAAGGTAATGCCGCCGAACCGGCCTACCGCCCGGGGGTGGCCCGAGTAGAAGAAGTCGACGGTGTATTCATTTCCCGCGTGCAGCGTTTCGGGGAAGTCGATGTATACCGCGCCGCCCTCGCGGGTATACGGGAGCGCGCGCCCGTCCATCACGATCCTGTCCACCGCCAGATCGGGGTACAGGTCGATCTGGATGCGCTTATCCGCGGCCAGCATGCGGAAGCGGACCTGGTTGTCGCCCCGGATGGACTTCGCGGCCGGATCGACTCGCACATGCAGCTTGTAGGAGAGCAGATCGTTGTTGGCGCGGTACGGCCCATACACGCCGCGTTGGCGAGTCGCCTCGATCTCGGCCGGCGTCGGCGCGGCGGCGGGCTGGTTCTTCGGTGCAGGGGGCGATGCCTGTGCAGCCGGGGTCTGCGCCGTTTGCGCCGGGACACTTGGAGTGAAAAGGCTCAAGGCAAGAAACCAGAAAGGCAGGAGCACAGCACAGGTG
>CAXTSA010000009.1:13576-13787 GCA_964246755.1 uncultured Acidobacteriaceae bacterium | reverse complement strand
AACCAGAAACAGGGCAATCAATCGCGCGCAGGGCATGGCGCCAGCCTAACGCAAGTGTCTCGCTTGGTCCGCGGGGAACTGGTGGCGCCCTATGCGCCTCCTGTTTCGGTCCTTCAGGAGGAGAATGGTTATCAACAAAGAATGAGGAAAACCGCCGGCCGCATTGCCGGGGTCTCCGGACGGGTCCTATACTAAGGATGCATGCTGAGGC
>CAXTSA010000009.1:0-13566 GCA_964246755.1 uncultured Acidobacteriaceae bacterium | reverse complement strand
AAAAGCGGACTACGGGCTAATGGCGCTCAAATACCTGGCCGAGCACCCGCAGTGCGCCGCGTTGAGCGCGAAAGACATCGCAGAGGCCTACCATATCCCGCCGCAGCTGCTTGCGAAGATTTTGCAGCGCCTGGCCAAGGTGGGCCTGGTCCGCTCGACCGCCGGAATGAACGGCGGTTATGCGCTCGAGCGCGATGCCGCGAGCATCACAGTGTTTGAAGTGATCCTGGCCGTGGACGGGCCGCTGTTTTTGACCGCGTGCAGCAGCGGCCCACGGGTTTGCGACTTAAACGACAGTTGCACCATCAAAGAACCGATGGCGCGGGTCAACGAATCCATCACCGATCTGCTTAAAGGCATTCGGATCGGCGATTTGGTCGATAGCGATCCGCAGCATGCAGCCCGGCCGGCTGCTTCCCTGGTTTCGATCCAGATGTAGCCGCTGCACAGGCCCTTCACTTTTCTGATTCCGGACGGAGACTAGCGCGATGAGTACAGCCACACAGATGCAGGAGAACCCACCGCTGAACGCGCCCGAAGGCGATCAGATCGTTCCCGCCGTAACCGGCGAGGCAGGCACCGCGCCCCATGGCGTCAAGCTGCCGATCTACATGGATAACCATGCAACTACGCCGATGGACCCCCGCGTGCTTGAAGCCATGGTGCCATACTTTACAGGCAAATTCGGCAATGCGGCCAGCCGCAACCACGGCTTCGGCTGGGAAGCCGAGCAGGGCGTCGAGGCGGCGCGCGAGCAGATCGCGAAGCTGATTGGAGCGACCGCAAAAGAAATCATCTTCACCTCCGGCGCGACCGAGTCGAACAACCTGGCCATTAAGGGAATCGCCGAGATGTACCGCGAGCGCGGCAACCACATCATCACCCAGGTCACCGAGCACAAGGCGGTACTCGACACCTGCAAGCGCATGGAAAAGTCCGGCTTCAAGGTCACCTATCTGCCGGTCAAGGCTGACGGCCTGGTCGATCTGGACCAGCTCAAGGCCGCGATGACCGACAAAACGGTCCTGGTCTCAATCATGTTTGCCAACAACGAAATCGGCGTAGTGCAGCCGGTCGCTGAAATCGGCAAGCTCTGCCATGAGCGGAACGTGATTTTCCACACCGATGGCGTGCAGGCGGTGGGCAAGATTCCGGTCGACGTAAACGCGCTCAACATCGACGTAATGAGCCTGACGGCGCATAAGCTGTACGGGCCGAAGGGTGTAGGCGCCTTGTATGTACGGCGACGCAATCCGCGCGTGCAAATCTCTGAGCAGATCAACGGTGGCGGCCACGAGCGTGGTATGCGCTCCGGCACACTGAACGTTCCGGGTATCGTCGGTTTCGGCAAGGCGGCCGAGATTGCCCGCGAAGAGATGGAAGCGGAAGGCAAGCGGCAGTTGGCGCTGCGCACCCGGCTTCAGCAGAAACTCGAAGGTGCGCTCGACTATGTGCACATCAACGGCTCCATGGAACACCGGCTGCCCGGCAACCTAAATATGAGCTTTGTGTATGTCGAGGGTGAAAGCCTGCTGATGGGCATCAACGATATTGCGGTTTCGAGCGGTTCAGCCTGCACCTCGGCGACGCTTGAGCCATCCTATGTGTTAAAGGCATTGGGGCTCGGCGACGATGTGGCTCACTCCTCGATCCGGTTCGGCCTTGGCCGCTTCAACACGGAAGCTGAAGTGGACTATGTGGCCGACAAGCTGATCGACGTTGTACTCAAGCTGCGCGAGTTGTCGCCGTTGTACGAGATGGTGAAAGAAGGCATTGATCTGACCAAGATCGAGTGGGCCGCGCACTAAACTTCTGAGTTAGCAAGCAGTTCCTGGGAGGAACCCGAATGGCATATAGCGATAAAGTAGTCGATCACTACAGCAATCCCCGCAATGTAGGCACGCTTGACAAGAGCTCGACCGAGGTGGGCACGGGTCTGGTCGGTGCGCCTGAGTGCGGCGACGTCATGCGCCTGCAGATCAAGGTCAACCCCGAGACGCAGGTGATTGAGGAAGCCAAGTTCAAGACCTTCGGCTGCGGCTCGGCCATCGCTTCGAGTTCGCTTGCGACCGAGTGGGTCAAAGGTAAAACAGTCTCCGAGGCCATGACGATCTCGAACACCGACATCGTCAAGGAACTGGCACTACCGCCGGTGAAGATTCACTGCTCGGTGCTGGCGGAGGACGCGATCCGCGCGGCCATCGGCGACTGGAAAGCGAAGAACGGGGTTGCGGAGAAGGCCGAAGCGGCTGTCGCAGCGGTCTAACGAACGCCTATGAGCTTTACCGAGGATGCGCGCAAGTTGCTACAGGATGGGGTGGCACCCGAATTGCGCGCCATCTCTACTCAGTTTGATTCCGCAGAAAAGACAAATGCGGAGCGTCGCCAGGTTATGCTCGACAAGCTGGATGTTACCCGGCGTGAGATCATGCTCCAACTTGAACTCGCGATGGCTAAGGGGCAAAATAGAGGAGCTGCAAGCCCGTCAACAGCTCCCGCCCGCAACGCAGTAGTTCGTAAAGGCAGGTATGGCAACCACTCCAGCAATACTCCAACCTGAAAATCTTGCGGCCAACCAGAAAGGCGTCCAGGTCACTGACCGTGCCCTGGCGCGCATCCGTATTGCGATGGCCAAGGAGGGCGTATCTCCCGAGGCCGGCGGCCTGCGTCTCGGCATCCAGGGCGGCGGCTGCTCAGGGTTGTCCTACAACATCCGCTTCGACACGCAGCCGCGCGAACGCGACCGGATTTATCAGTTTGAGGATGTCCGCATCTTTGTTGATCCAAAGTCGTTCCTGTACCTGCATGGCATGGTGTTGGACTACGAAGAGACGCTCATGCGTCAGGGATTCAACTTCATCAATCCGCACTCCACCAAGTCGTGCGGCTGCGGCTCTTCTTTCTCTGCTTGACGATCGCCTATGCCTGAACCGACAACCGAGTTGACAGCTGCCTCCGCGCCTACCGGCGCGGATTATTTTTCTATCTTTCATCTGCCGCGCAAGTTGCGGATCGACACGAAAGAACTTGAGCGCGCGTTTTACCGCAAGAGCCGCGAGGTACATCCAGACCGCTTCGCCCGCGCCAGTGCTCAACTGCAACAGTGGAGTCTCGAGCAGACCTCTCTGCTGAATGACGCGTACCGAGCGCTGAAAGAACCGATCGCGCGAACCGAGTACCTGCTGCGGATTCAAGGTGTGACGCTCGCGGAAGACGCTGCCAAGCAAGACAAGCAAGACAAGAAGAACGTGCCGCCGGAGCTACTCGCCGAGGTCTTCGAGCTCAACATGCAGCTTGAAGAAATGCGCATGAACGCGCAAATGGGCGAGGACGACCCGCAGCTTCGCACGGAGCTGGAGCAAGCTCGAGCGCAGTTCGAACAGCAACTTGCGGCAATTGACGCGCACATAGAAGCGCACTGGGCAAAATGGGACGCGGCTGTAGACGCCAACGACACGGCTGGGCAGGGAGAGAGTACCGCCGCACTCGCTGCGCTGCTCGATAAACGGCGGTATGTGCGCAACCTGCTGCGCGATGTGCACGAAACCCTGGGCGCTTGAACTGCCACGGCGGGGAGACCAGCTAGACTGAAGTCTATGGCAATGGAACAAGATAAGAGCCTGGTTGAGATGGACGCAGACGTCGGCTCGGACCTGAGTCCCGAGCGGATTGTCGGCATCGATCTCGGTACGACGAACTCGCTCGTCGCCTTCATGCAGGGCGAGCAGCCGGTCGTGATCCCGGGCGAGGATGGCTTGAATCTCGTGCCCTCGGTCGTGGCATTTCCGGCAGCGGGCGAACGCAGAGTCGTGGTCGGCAATGGCGCGAGTAAATACCTGGGTGAGTCGGCCGAACGCGTGGTCTATTCGGCGAAGCGGCTCATGGGCCGTGGCCTGGAGGATGTGCGGCAAGAGTTGAAGCTGTTCCCGTTCCGTCTTGCCGCCGATCTCGCCCCTGGCGAAGCCCTCCGCCTGGTCGTTGGCGAGCACGAGTACACGCCGCCCGAGATCGGCGCGCAGGTGCTGCGGCAGCTCAAGCGCAATGCTGAGCGCTACTTCGGTGCACCAATCACGAAGGCAGTCGTCACCGTCCCAGCCTACTTCAACGACGCGCAGCGGCAGGCGACCAAGGACGCAGGTCGCATGGCCGGGCTCGACGTGCTGCGCCTGGTCAACGAACCGACGGCGGCGGCGCTGGCCTATGGGCTCGATCGACGGAAAGAAGGCATGGTCGCGGTCTATGACTTTGGCGGCGGCACCTTCGACATCTCGATCCTGAAACTCCAAGACGGCATCTTCGAAGTAGTCGCGACCGGCGGCGACACCCATCTCGGCGGCGATGATATCGACAATCTCCTGTTGACGATCGCGCTGGACGACATCGCAGGCAGTGGCATGCCCGACGTACGTGGAAATCCGGAAGCTGTGCAGGCTGTGCGCAAGGCAGTGACCGAGGCAAAGATCGCGCTCTCCAGTCAGGAAACGGCGCGGATCCTCGTCGAACGGCCCGGACAGGAACCCTATGCGCGCGAGCTGACTCGCGAGCAGTTTGAAGGCCTGACCCGCCCCGTGATCGAGCGCACGCTCGCCCCCGTACGGCAGGCTCTGACCGATGCGCAGCTCACACCCGAGGCGATCGACGAGGTGGTCATGGTGGGCGGCTCCACTCGCATACCCCTGGTGCAAAAGCTTGTGAGCGAGTTGTTCGAGCTCGACGCGCGGGGACGCAAGCTGCACACCGAGCTCAACCCGGACGAGGTAGTCGCGCTGGGCGCGGCGGTGCAGGCCAGTATTCTCGGCGGCGGCTCGGCAGCGACTGCCGACATGCTGCTGCTCGATGTAACGCCGCTATCGCTCGGGATTGAAGCCCTGGGCGGCGTAGTCGCGAAGATCATCCAGCGCAACTCGACGATCCCGGCGAGCGAGGTCGAGCATTTCACGACTGGCGTCGATGGACAAGCCAACGTCGCGATCCACGTTGTCCAAGGAGAGCGCGAGCTGGCTGCGGATTGCCGGTCGCTCGCGCGTTTCGACCTGAAAGGTATCCCTCCTATGTCGGCCGGGCTTCCTCGCATCGAGGTCAAGTTCCTCATCGATGCCAATGGAATCCTCCACGTCTCAGCCCGTGAGCAGCGATCGGGCAAGGAGGCGGAGATCGAGGTCAAGCCGGCTTACGGACTCACTGATGAGCAGGTCGAGACCATGATCCTCGACTCCTTCGACAACGCCGAGGCGGATTTTGAGCAGCGGCAGTTGATTGAGGCGCGCGTCGAGGCCGATGACATCCTGGCGCGAGTGGGCAAAGCCAAAACGCATCCCTCGTGGCAGCAGCTTAGCTATGAGGAGCAGACCGAAATTGGCCTTGTCGTCGATGAGCTGCACATCCTGAAAGAGGGCGAGGACCGCGCCGCCATCCGTGGAAGCATCGAGGCCCTGGATCGCGCGACGCGTCGGCTGGCCGAACTGATGATGAACCAGACCGTGACCTCCGCGCTGGGCGGCGAAACTATGGCCTCGGCGAACCGAAAGCTGGGTGAGGGACCGACTGCGCCGCACCCCTTCGCCAAGGCGGAGATCGAGTAGGATACGGGAATGAGCGTGAGCGACAAGGTTTCGATTCTGGGCAATTTTCCGAAGATACTGCAGGATTTTCTCGTCCCCGAGCTGCGCGAAATATCCGTCAATTTGAAGGTACTCTCAGAAAACCAGAAGGCAGTTGCCGATAGTCTTCGCGACGGATTGACGGCGCAAGCCGACAGCCAGCGCGAGATGGAGGCCCGGCTCCTGCGTGAAATCAAGAATTCTGAAGACAAAATCACGCTCATGCTGAGGCTTTCAGAGACGACCGGAAAACTGGAGCAGGTCACACGCGAGAACGAGGAACTCAAGCGGGAAAAGACCCAGTGAGCCAGAGTCAGGGAGACAAGATGAACGAGCAGCAAACCGTGGAGATCGATCTCACCAAACCAGCGGCTGAAAACATGGTCCGCGTCACCTTCGAACCGGAAGGGCGAACGGTGGCGTTCGAGTTCGGCACGATGCCTTGGGACCACCACGGTCTGCCGATGTCGTTCCTGGACGTCGCGGAGAACTACGGCATCTTCCTGGACCACGCCTGCGGCGGCGTGTGCGCCTGCACCACCTGTCACCTGCACGTAGTGCAGGGCGAAGCGGGTTTGAACGAGGCCAGTGAGGAAGAGCTGGACCGTATGGAAAAAGCTCCAGGCTTGCAGCTAAACTCCCGCCTGGGCTGCCAATCCGTGATCACGCGGCCGGGCAGCTATGTCGTCGAGATCCCTAGCTGGAACAAGAACTATGTGTCCGAGGGCAAACCGCTCACGTTGAGCGAAAGCAAGTAACAAACAAGGAGAGCCGAATGCCGCAGGAGATCATGTGGAGCGATGCCGAAGAGATCGGCATCCAGCTGCAGGAGAAATTTCCAGAAGTCGACCCGCTCACCGTGCGATTTACCGAACTGTATACCTACGTGACCGGGCTCGAAGGTTTTGCGGACGACCCCGCGAAGTCCAACGAATCGAAGCTCGAAGCCATCCAGATGGCCTGGTATGAGGAATGGCAGGACGCGAGTTCAGAGCGCCCCGACAGTTCCGCGTAGAGCGATTCTCCTGAATGGATGGAGCAGCCCAGCGACTGTGAGCGTGCCCTTTTCTTCGAGAAAGGCCACATCGACATGATCTCGGCGCTTCATCGCATCAGGAGAAGTGCTCTAATGAACCTTTGTTTCGCTCCATTCGAACGCATTGCGGAATAGATCGAACTCCGCTTTGCCCGATCTCCGGTCCTGGTCGAGGTACACCGACACAATATCGAACCGGGCTACGGTCTTCGGGGGCGCCTGCAGCAGGTAGAGTCTCGCTAGCCTCCGCAGATTATTCCGCTTGTGCATATCAACCGAAGCTTCGGCGCTCGCGAAAGTACGGCTGGAGCGGGTTTTCACCTCAACGAAACAAAGCGTTTCACCCTCCCAGGCAATCAGGTCCAGATCCCCGGGCGCGCGCCCCGGTTTCCAGTCTCGCGCAACAACAATAAAACCTTCTCTGCGAAGAAAAAAAAACGCCGCTTCCTCGCCTCGGCTTCCGGTTTGCAAGTGTTGCGGCAACGCCGGGCCTCGCCGGCGAAATGGCAAGCCATGCAGGAAAGAGAAGCTCGTCTCCCAAGCGGCAGCCCGTATCCTTGATGACAGAATCTGCATGAACAGGAGTCTAGCCGGAGATCCCGCTCATGCAAACAGTACAACAGTACCGCCCTCGGAAGTGTTAGGAAAGCCAGACGAGCCGCGCCGGCAGAGCGCTTTACCTACACACGAAGAGTGACCGGCCGCGTCCTACGCGGCGTTCCTGTCGAGATGCGGAATCCCCATCGAGAAAGCACCGTCTCGCACATCGAGGCCATTTATACCGCTGCTAGCACCGCGCTAGGACGAAGAGTCGGCTTTCTGCTCGACATAGTGCTGGATGTGCTCATATACGTGATCGGGGAAGTTCAGGTCCTTGTACACATTGCAAGCGTCCGGGTCGTCCGGATGAGGGCAGATCGGGAACTCCTGCTCTTTCTGCCACGCGAGGATTCGATCGCGCTTCGGTGGGTTGTAGTCCTTGCCCTCCACTTGGCGGATCAGCAGCTTTGCTTGCCCTTCTGAAAAATCATGGTCCTTCGTCAGCATCGCCAGGAGTTCTTCCTCATTCAGGAAGTGGCGAGCCACCATCGCAAATGTCAGCCGGCCGTAGTGCCCGATATCCTTGCCTTCTTCGAGCGCCGCCATCAGGTGCGCCATCATGCCGTTCTTTTTAAGCTCTTCCATTCCCACCTCGCGCTTTCGCCTTGTGTTCTCCTTCTGTGATGCGGCTGCTTGCAGGCGGTGTTGGCTGGCGGCAAAGAGAAAGCCCGCCGTGAGGCGGACTTTCAGGTGAGACAGGGACGGCTTCCGACCGAGTTTAGGTTGTGGGCCGTGCCTTGCTGACCAGCAAGCGAGCCGGAACAGGCTGCCCATTCGCCCCGGTTAGTTGCGGGTTGAGTTGTTGCGTGTCCGACAGGGCCGATGTGCCGACGACATGGATGAGGTTATCGCCCGTAGTGCTCACAAAGAAGGTGGAAGCATCCGGGCTGAACACGCCTGCGATGGGCGCGACCGCCCCAGTTGCCAGCTGGACATTGGAGAGGGTTCCCGCAGCGCCGGGAGTGGCCGACGGGGTGTAGAGCGGTAGCAGGCCGGAAGCAGCCGCCGCCGTGTACGTAATGAATGCTTTTGACGAGTCAGGCGAGGCCAGCACCTGGTCGATCTGCGTCGGCGTAATACCCGTCAGCGCCAGCTGCTGCAAGGTGGTCTGGATCGAGAGCGGTCCCGCCGGGGTGGTCACGCCCGGGCAGGCTCCGATCGGCGCTACGAACTGGATGCTGTCGCTGCCCGCGCCCCCGTGCTCGATGTCGAAGATCTGCGTTGCGTTGGCGCCGAGGACATGCAGGCCGTCCGGGGTGGCGGCAAGGTGGTCCGCGGCATCTCCCGCAACGGTAGCCGCAAGCGGGTTGTAGGTGACCGGGCTGGTTGTCGTGTCCGGGCAGAACGAGCGTGCCGTGACCGGGCTGCCGCTCAGGAAGACGGCGACCGACGGCACGGTGATCGCGATGTCAGGCGAGCAGAACGGGTCGCTGTTCGTGTTGTCAAGCGCGCAGCTGGTGGTCGCGTTGGCGCTGGTCAGCGGATATTGGCTCCAGCCGCTCACCAGGTTGTGCACGTATAGCGTGTCTGGCCCGACGACATACACATTCTTTCCGTCGGGCGAGTAGACGGCATGCGTTGCCAGGCCGCCCGTGCTGATCACAGACGAGGCGGTCGTGCTGGTCGAGCCCGAGCTGGTGCTCCGGACCGCCGGCGTATACAAGTAGATCACCTGCCGCTTCTGGTCGGCGATGACCACCTGGTTATTTGAAGGGGAGGCAGCGAGCACGACTCCGGGCACCGTAGTGTCCTGCGTCGTGAGGGAGTTGTTCAGGGCGCTATATACCATCAGCTCGCGATAGGAGCCAAAGTAGAGGTCCGAGCCCGTCGGGTCCAGGACCATCGAGTTGGGCGGGTACGGCAGGAGCACCGGCGCGCCGGCCGTTCCGAGGCTCAGGTCGAAAGGTGTGAACTGCAGCGCATCCGGCGAGGCGGCCCACAGCAGCGAGCTGTTCACGCCCGGCGACCGCACGACGATCGGGTTGGCCACGATCGGCAGGCCGGTGCCGAACACCCCGAGCTTGTTCAGCGGCGTGGGATTGCAGCTGGACCCGGTCGAGGTGCTGGCACTGCTGGCAGAGGTGGTCGTGGAAGAGGTCGTCACCCCAGGCTGGCAGATGCCGGTGACCGTCGCCGTACCTGGCAGCAGGGTGGTGACCAGCCCCGTGCTGTTAACGGAAACCTGCTGCGGCTGGGTCGAGGTGTAGTCGGGCCCGGCGCCTGCGGTCGGCGTGATCGCGACGTTCTTCGTGTCAGTCAGCGCCGCGGTGATGGTCTGCGGATTGCCAGCGGCAATCGTTACCACGCCGTTGCTGCCCGTGTTGCCGGTGCTGTTCGGCAGAGACAGGCTGATGTTGGCAGGAGGGCAGGTATAAAAGTAGCCGGCCGCGGAGCTGGTAGCGACAGCGCTCGCGCCGGAGCCCGAAATGGTGGCCGTAATCACGGTGCCGCCCGGCTGATTTGCCACCGTGCTTCCGTTCGGCGCGGTGCTCGGAGGAGGTGCTGTTCCGCCGCCCGTGCCCGTGCCTGTTCCTGTTCCTGTCCCAGACCCCCCGGGCGACACGTTGGTGTTGTTAATGGTCACGACTGAGGGCGTGTTCGCCGTATAGGTGATGGTGCCGACGTCATTCGGCTGGCCCGCTACCGATCCGGAGGGAATCAGGTTACCGTCCGGGTCGAACACCGAAGTCTGCTGCACGAAGGTGGACCCGGATGTCGCGGAAGATGTTCCCGAGGACACGCAATCCGGTGGATTGGAGATCGTAATGGCCGAGACTTGCGGGTGCACATACACGGTGAGCGGATTGCTCGCCACGCCGCCGATGCTGGCCGTAACAGTGGCGGTACCGGTCGCGGTCGGGGGCGTGCAGATGGTGTAGTCGGGAATACCGCCCGCACTGGTGCGGTTCCAAGTGCCGGCGCAGACCACGCCCGTCGGACTCATATCCGCCAGTTGCAGGTTGGAGCTGCCATAGGTGGCCGCGCCCGTCGAGAGCGTTGTGCCTCGGCAGTTGGTGGCAACCGCTGTGCCTACCTGGGCGGACTGACCGTAGGAGAGCGAAATGCCGACTGCGGACTGTGCCTGCGTGAACCGGACCGAGTAGATGTCGGTGAGCTTGGCCCCGTAGCCCGCATTGTTGCAAAAGGCCGAAACATTGGTGGTGCAGCCTGTGACGGAAAGGCCTGCCGGAAGCGCGCATAGAAGCAGGACGACAAGGGTAAAAAACCGCTGCATGAAACCTCCCCGCCTGCCGGAAATGGTGCGCAGACGGTTGTTGCCACTCGCTCGTTTGGGATCGTGCGGGAGAAAGAGTGATGCCACACAAAAGTTTACACGAGGGCGCTATAAACCGCCTGCGCGGTTGGCGGCCACTTACGTGGTGTTTTGCGTGTGACTCGCGTTTCGAAAGTTCGTGGCCTTCGCGATGCTCCGGGTCGGGTGTCTTTGCCTGTGGAACCCTTCCTCCTCACCCCTGCCTACTGCAGATACTGGTTGAACCACCGGATCGACCGCTCCAGCACGTCCCTTTGGTGGTCCGGATTGACGAAGCCGTGGCCCTCGTCCGGGTACACGACCAGAGTCGTGGGGACGTTGAACGCCTTGAGCGCGTGCCAGAACTCGAAGCTCTGCGGTGCCGGGCACTCCCCGTCCCGGTCGCCCACCACCACCAGCGTCGGCGTCGTGACCTTGTCGATGGAGTGGATCGCGGAGCTCTTCGCATATACGGCCGGGTCTTTATAGACGGTCGCGCCGAAGAACGGCGTCATCCACTGGTCGATCGAGTTTTCCCCGTAGTAGGAGAGCCAGTCGGAAATACCGGCGCCCGCGACCGCGGCCCGGAAGCGGTGGGTCTGCGTCACGCCGAACATCGTCATGAAGCCGCCATAGCTCCAGCCGGTCAGCCCGAGCCGCCGGTCGTCGATGGCCGGAACTTGCTTCTCGACCGCGTCGACCCCGGCGAGGATATCGCGCAGGTCGCCGTAACCGAAGTCCTTGCGATTGGCCTGTGTAAACGCCTCGCCCTGCCCGTAAGAGCCGCGCGGGTTCGGCTCCAGCACAAAGTAGCCTGAAGCCGCGAGCGGCGCGGCGCCAAAGCCGGCGCGCGGCCATCGCGGCGTAACCGCGGAGGACGGGCCGCCATGCACCATGACAATCAGGCCGTACTTCTTAGCGGGGTCGTAGTTGGCCGGGTACAGCAGCCAGCCCTGTACTTTGTAATTGTCATTGGTCCAGGAGACCGACTCGGCCTTACCCCAGGAGGGCTTCTGGTCGGCATTCAGGTGCGTGATCGCCGGCAGCGCACCGCTCCCGAGCGGACCGGCGTAGACTTCAGGCGCCTGGGAGTAGCCGCTCGCCGACCAGGCGGCGACAGAGCCGTCGCGGGAAGCCGCGAAGGAACCGGCCAGTCGCCCGTCACCGACCGAGTAGGGCAGCTTTTGCACCACGCGGTCCGAGAGGCGGTTGGTCACGCCGACCCGCGTACCGCCTGGAGCCTTGAAACCCGGCGGAAAGGTAAAGCTGAGCTCATCGATGCGCTCCTGCCCACCGTCGATTTCAGTCGCCAGCAGTTTGCCGCTGGGGAGGAACTCGAGCCATTGCACGGTAGTCGCGGCGCCCGGCGTGAAATCGACCGGCGCGCCGGAGCCATCGGATGGCAGCATGTACAGGTCGCCGCCGGTTGCTCCCTGGTCGCTCATCAAGCCGCCGATAAGCGCGATCTCGGAGCCGTCCGGCGACCAGCGGGGTACCGCGATCTGCAATCCATGCAGCGGGCCCGCGACTGTGTTCGGGTCAAGCACCACCTTCGGCTCTCCGCCGCCCGCCACAGCCTGCGTATAAAGCTTCGCGATCCACCAGTTGTTCTCTCCCGGCGGCGCGGCGGCTACAAACGCGAGCTGCTTCGCATCCGGGGAGAACGAAAACTCATAAACATGAAGCCCAGCCGGCGTTACGGGGGTCAACTGCCCGGTCTCGGCGTCGATCGTCGCGACCCGCTGGACCTCCAGGCCCTCCACGCCGATCTCGCCCGACGGCGGCTTCATCGCGGCCAGCGCACCGGAAGGCCGGGTCGCGCCCGCCACATAGAGCACCCCGAGCGAACGGCCGTCCGGCGCGTACTCGAGGCTCTTGGCGAAGCCGTGCAGGGTGGCCAGGGTTTTCGGCTTCCCCGCGCCGTCGGCGTTCGCGACCAGCACCTCCAGGCTGCCGGCGCAATCGGTCAGTACCGCCAGATGGGCGCTATCCGGCGACCAGCTCAGCGCCGACACCCCGGCCGTGCCGCCAGGGCAAAGCGCGACCGTGTGCCCGGCGCCTGCCTCGCCTACGGCTACTATCGTCAGATTGCCGGCCGCCTCCATGGCCACCCGCTTGCCGTCGGGCGAAAGCGCCACATCGCCAGTCCGCTTGCTCTCCCGCAAATGGGCCAGCATCTGCCCCATCGGTGAGGAGGCCGCGGAGGGGGTCTGCGCCGGCAACCGCGCCGGGGGGAGAGAGGCTGCGAGCAGGAGGCAGTACGGAGCGAGGGGGACGAGACGCATGGCAAGCATCCTAGCAGCGCAGGGCGTACCCTCCTCAAGGAATTTGTGTCCGCTACGGTGTGGAAGACCGATCCCGGATGCCATCGGCGAGCTGCATCGACGAGCGTGTTGACGAGCAAGGAGCTCCTTGCTACTCTAAGAAGGTTCTGCAATGACCCGTTGCTTCACCTTCCAGGGTGAGGCCGGAGACGTGGAACTTGGCTGGAGCGCTCGCAAGTGAGCGTGGCCTCAAAAAGCTCTAACTGCTGTAACCGGCGGAAGAAAGCCGGAACAGCAATCTACAATGTGCCCTCGACACCCGCTACCTTGGCGGACTATGGGGGCCTGAGACTCGCGAAACGGAACCGGGCTTCGCCGTAACCTTTACTGAAAGGTGAAGGTGGAACGCGTGGTCACCGTCCGGGTCGTTCAAATTTGGTTGTATCGGATTTTGTTTGTTCCGGATTCTATCCGGGAAATTGGCGGGGTAGCTGCCGCGCGCGATTTGCGTGAGCTTCCACGTCCAGTAAAGGAATACGCGCTTCGCGGGACGTCACAGCCGCCAATGCCCGAAAAGGAGTTTGAGTGCCTACATTTAGTCAGTTGGTTCGCAAGGGTCGCACGGCGCCGCGGTACAAGACCGCGTCCCCCGCGCTGCAGGGTTCTCCGCAGCGACGCGGTGTGTGTACGCGTGTCTACACCCAAACGCCGAAGAAGCCAAACTCGGCACTTCGTAAGGTGGCTCGTGTGCGCTTGACGAATGGCATCGAGGTTACGACCTACATCCCGGGGATCGGGCACAACCTCCAGGAG
>CAXTSA010000008.1:9025-22817 GCA_964246755.1 uncultured Acidobacteriaceae bacterium | reverse complement strand
GTGTGGGTCAACGGCCGGCAGGTTTGCCTGCACGAGGGCGGCTATACGCCGTTCGGGGCGGACATCACGGATGCTCTTCAAGACGGGCCGGCGCAGGAGGTGGTGGTGCGCGCGGAAGACGACCCGGCGGACCTGGCGAAGCCCCGGGGCAAGCAGGACTGGAAGCTTGAACCGCACTCGATCTGGTATCCGCGAACCACAGGCATTTGGCAGGCAGTGTGGCTCGAAACACTACCGCAGCAGACGCGGCTGCAATCGCTGCACTGGTCCAGCAGCCTGGACCGCTGGGAGATTGGGCTCGAAGCGCTGGTGCTCGACGGAAGACCGGAAGTCAGAGCCGATGCTTCAGCAAGCAATCGCGATCACCGCCAAAGCCCCGCACCCCTCCAGCTTTCGGTTCGCCTCGCGGTGGGCGAGCAGGTGCTCGCGCATGACAAGTACACCGTCATCGCCGGCGAAGTGCACCGGCTCATCGCTCTCTCCGACCCAGGCATTGACGATTATCGCAACGAGTTGCTGTGGTCCCCATCGTCCCCGACGCTCATTGAGGCCACGGTGGAGCTCCGCGATGCGCATGGGACTCTGCTGGACACCGTCGCAAGCTATACGGCGCTGCGTTCGGTCGCGACGCAGGGCGACCGCTTCCTTTTGAACGGCCGCCCACTCACCCTGCGCTTAGTGTTGGACCAGGGCTACTGGCCGCAGAGCGGCATCACCGCGCCCGACGATGCGGCCCTGGTCAAGGACATCGAGCTCGCAAAGCAACTCGGCTTTAACGGCGTGCGCAAACACCAGAAGATCGAAAGCGCGCGTTTCCTGTACTGGGCCGATCGCATGGGCCTGCTGGTGTGGGAGGAGATGCCGAGCGCCTATCGCTACACCACCAAGTCCATCGGCCGGCTTACGCGGGAGTGGCTGGAGGTGCTGGCGCGCGATCGCAGCCACCCTTGCATTATCGCCTGGGTGCCTTTCAATGAAAGCTGGGGCGTGCCTGACCTGCCGGAGAGCCCCGCGCAGCGGCACTACGTGCAGGCGCTCTATCACCTCACCAAAGCGCTCGACCCGAGCCGTCCGGTGATCGGCAACGACGGATGGGAGAGCGTCGCGACCGACATTATTGGAATTCACGATTACGATGACCAGCCCGAGCGGATCGGTCTACGCTACGGGATGAACGACATTGAGGCGAAACTGCTGAAGCGCGAGCGACCTGGTGGCCGCGTGCTGGCGCTTGGGCGGGAAACGGTTGTGGGATGCCAACCGATTGTGCTGACAGAGTTCGGCGGCATCGCCTATGGACGCGAAGATGAGGACATCTGGGGCTACTCCCGCTCAGAGACCGCGGAGGGGCTGCTCGATCGCTACACGGCACTGCTTGAAACCGTGCGCAAACTGCCTGCCCTAGCCGGCTTCTGCTACACGCAGTTCACCGACACCTACCAGGAAGCCAACGGGCTGCTATACGGGGACCGCACACCGAAAGCGCCTCTAGAGGCGCTCGCGCAGGCCACCAGCGGATCGGCGCCTGACTTTGATCCGCACAAGGAAGCGGCCTGGAGAGAACAGGTGATGCAGGCCTGAATGGGTTAGCCGTCCGGCAGGCATCACGCGACGAGTTCGGCCTCCGGTTCGTACTGAATGCGGCACGGCCTTCTCCACCACCCCGATTGAGCAAGCGCGGGGTGCTGCAGCAGCGTGCCCCCAGCGCATTGCCGCACGATTTCGGCCAGCGCGGTCGGCGAGGGCACGCCTGAGCTCAGGTCGAAAACACCTGGCTCGTAATCCCCGTTGTCCGCCGTCACCAGCCCGCTCCAGAAATACGAACCAAGCAGCGCCCAAAAAGTGAGCGCGAGGCACCGGATGCCCGACTGCTGGGCATTGCGCGCCGCCGTCCACGCTTCCGCCGCCCAGCGAATTTGCTCCTCCACGCGATCGCCGAGGTGCACCTCCGTGACCGCAACAGGCAGCCCGTAACGCTTCCCGGCCTCGTTCAGAATCGACTCGAATCCGCCAATCCCTTCCGGTCGAACCCGCACCGCTTCGATGTCAGCAAATGGACCTTCCGCGGAGTGACAGCTCGCTGGGTAAAGCTGTCGACGATGATCGAGGAACCGGTCGCTCGTCACGTAATAGTTCACGCCGATTACATCGGGTGGACAGGGATTGTCGCGAAACCAGAGGATCTCGCGCTCACCGATGCCGCTTTCGCGAAGGTATGAGTAGAGTGGGTGCTGGCGATCCACGGCTCCGCAGAGCAGATCAAAGGCGAGCCAGCGACGCTCGTTGAGCAGTTCACTCACGGAGGCCAGTTCGGGAGTGGACCAGCTCCGGCCAAAATCGTCCGTCTGGACCAGCTGCGCATCCGAGCGCACCGCCCGGATAGCGCGCATGCTCAACACTACGGCTTCTGTCTGGTGCAGCAACGCGCGCAGGTAGCTCTCCCGCGAAAGGTGATGCGGATACCAGACTCCATACTGGCACGCGAAGCGAGCCGTTGTATTGGGCTCGTTGACAGGAGTGTAGGCAGCGATGGACGGGTATCGGGCCGCGACCTCACCGGCATATGCGGCCAGCTTCGGCGCGAACTCGCGATCGAGGAGATTTGTGTGGCTGGGGCCACTGCCATGGTGCACCAGGCCCACGATCGGACGCAGACCGGCGTTCTCCACTGCATGCATGTACGCGTCGGACCAGCGCCACGAGGGATCAAGCGCATGCCGCTCCCAAAGAAGCCCGCAGCGAAGCGCCTGGATGCCGAGCTCAGCAAAGAGCCCGAGATCGCTCTCTCGCCGGGCGTGCCCCGAAAGGTTCATCTGGTCAAAGTAGCAGTCTTGGACGCGGTTGCAGGTGTACTCCGCGCCCCCCCAGACCTCGATCGCTCCACTCGCTTCCGTATCGCGCGGCATCGCGTTAGGCCACACGGTGATCGTCGGCTTTCGACGCGCGGTGTCCATTTTCCACATTCACCTCAACCGGGACAGCGAGGAATCGCTTTTCGTGCTGCGTGGGTTTGTGCACCGGAAGGTTCGCAGCGAGCTTAGCGAAGAGGCTCAACGCCTGTGCCACGACCTGGTCCATGTTGTAGTACTTATATGTCGCCAGTCTTCCGGCGAAATGTACGGACGGCATCGCGTCCGCCAGCGCCTTGTAGCGCGCATATAGCTCAGCGTTCTGCGGCTGCGGCACCGGGTAGTACGGGTCGCCTTCAGCGGTCGGGTACTCGTAAACGATGCTGGTCTTCGCGTGCTCCTGGCCGGTCAGATACTTGAACTCGGTCACTCGCGTGTATGCGTGTTCATTCGGGTAGTTAATGACCGCGGCGGATTGGAAACTCGAGCGGTCGTGCGTCTGGTGCTCGAAACGCAGTGAGCGGTAAGGCAGCATTCCGTAGCAGTAATCGAAATACTCATCGACAGGCCCGGTAAAAATCAGTTCGCGAAACTGGACTTCATCTTTGATGTCCGCGTAGTCGGTGTTCAAAAGGACGCTGATGTTCGGATGATCCAGCATCTTTTCGAACATGCGCGTATACCCGTGGAGCGGCATCGCCTGAAACTGATCCGTGAAGTAACGGTCATCCCGCGTGGAACGAATCGGAACACGCGCCGTTACCGACGCATCAAGCTCCGAGGGATCGAGGTTCCATTGCTTGCGCGTGTAATTGCGGAAGAACTTGGTGTATAGCTCACGGCCGACGCGGTTCACGACAACATCTTCCGACGTTCGTATCTCCTCGCGCGGCTCTGCGACTGACGCAAGAAACTGTTCTACTTCGCTACAGTTCAAACTTAAACCGTACAATGCATTCAGTGTGTCGACATTGATCGGCATGGGCACAAGCTGCCCGTCAACGCTGGTCTTCACGCGGTGCTCATATGGGCGCCAGCTCGTAAAACGGGACAGATACTCAAATACCTTTGCGGAATTGGTATGGAAGATATGAGGGCCATACCTATGGACGAGGATTCCTGCGTCGTCATAGAAGTCGTAGGCGTTTCCCGCGATATGCGAGCGTTTATCGACGATCAGCACGCGCGTATTTCCCTGCGCGGCCAGGCGTTCGGCCACTACAGTTCCTGCAAAACCCGCGCCCACAATCAAATAATCAAACATCGACTGCCTTTCCTGTTCATTCGCTTGTTATCTACCCCGCAGCAAATCTCGCAACGCTCGAATACAGCCCGCTGGGTTCACTGCCCTCAAATTTTTCTAAAGCGCTTTCCGATAAATGCAAATCCACTGCAAAGACCGAGCGGCTGTGCATCACTCCGGACTAGGATGCTGTTTCAAGGCATTCCGGATAGCTGATGTAAGCATACGCTTTCAATTCCAACGATAGCCCGCGCGCTGCTCGCTCCTGCCTCGCTTTCGGTAATGGTTACCGAAAAGCATTGCAACACGAACCATCACCGCGAGAGGCTTGCGCGCATGAGTCACTCGCAATTACGCGACTTGCATCTATCGCAAATGCGTAAGCAGCGGCAGTTCCGCCGCGCGACTTCCCTAGTCTTGTTCGAAGATAAGGAAGTAGTCCTGGCCATCGGCCTTGGTGAAATCGTAGCGACCCACGCGGTGAAAACCCGCGGCAGACAACTCTTTCTCTACGACAGCCTCATCCAATCCGTGGTCCGCGCCATTCCCGTTGCGATCGATAATGCCAACTCTCGCGCCCCTGCGAAGCGCCGGCTTGAGATTGCCAAGCAGCACCTCGGGACGAGCGATCTCGTGATACACCTTCAGCAGCAGCACCGCGTCCACACTGTGATTCGGCAGCTTCGGGTCGTCGGGTGTGCCTTGCACGGCGTGGATGTTGGATAGGCCCTGCTTCGCGGCTCGCGCGGTAATCGCCTTCACCGCGGACGGGTTGATGTCCTCGGCAAAGACCGTTCCGCCGGCACCGACGCGTGCGGCGGCGCGCACGGTGAACCAGCCTGAGCCGGCGCCGATATCCGCCACGCTTCCCTTTGCGCTGATCCCCAGCAGATCCATCACGCGCCCAATCTGCAGCTTCTTGTCGCGATCCTTGTATTCAAAAATGGAAAGGTCACCCGTGTAGGGAGTGCTCGTCTGGCGCTCGGGCGCGCTCGCAGCCTGCCCATGCAAGCTTTGAGCAAAACCGCCGAGGAACAAGCCTAGAGAAATCACACCGACTGCCGGCCAGCGCGCGCCGCTATACTTCGATACGTTCAGCATCCCTTGAGCATGCTCCTTCGCGCGCGGTTCTGTCCAAGCCGTAGGCAGACAGGTTCGACGTTATAGGACGGTTCGGAACTCGCCTATCAGGACTGCCGGGCGAGCACCAGCGTAATATCATCCGGCTGTTCCGCCTCACCGATCCAACTCCGCAAAGCGCGCATGGCGTGGTTTGAGATAGCAGCAAGCGATTGGTGACGGTGGTTGCGAATGACTTCGAGCAAGCGATCCTCGCCAAACTCTCCAAACTCATTCTCCGGTTCGGTCACGCCATCCGAGTACGCGATAACAATGTCCCCCGCTGCAAGCGAAACAGTCGCTTCCTGGTACGCGAGGCCCTCAAGCAATCCCACGACAGAGCCTCCGCAGTCCAGACGCTTCACCGTGCCGTCAGCGCACAGCACCAGCGGAGGTAGCTGTCCGCCGTTCGAGTAGGTGAGCTTTCGCGTCGCGCTGTCATAACATGCGAAAAACAGGGTGGCGTACTTTTCAGGCTGCGTGCTCGCGTACAAATGCCGGTTCAGCAGGGCGAGTAACTTACCGGGAGAAGCAAATGTTCTCGCCGGCTCCCCATCTTCGACTTCGGCTGTTCCATCCACTTCGAGCTCATCGCCGGCCAGCCGATACGCGCGTACCGCCGAGTGCAAAGACGCCATCAGCAGCGCGGCCGAGATACCCTTGCCGCTGATATCGCCAAGCGCGAGGCAAAGTTTACTTTCTCCCTCGAGAATAAAATCATAGTAGTCGCCGCTTACCGTGCGCGCCGGCTTGCAGATGCCGTGCAGTTCAAAGCGCGGCATATCGACTCTATTGCGCGGAAACAGGTTGTTCTGCACCTCCTGCGCAATCTCTAGCTCGCTTAAGAGGCGCTCCTTTTCACGCTGCTGCTCGAGCAGGTTCGCAAGCGAGCCGGTCATGGTATTGAACGAGGTGGCAAGCGCCGCAAGCTGATCGTGCCGCTCCACACGGATGCGGTGCTGCAGATTGCCGTGGTCGATCTGCTTCGTCGCGCTGTACAGGTCTGCGATGGAATGCGTGATCGTGCGGCTTAAACGAACCGCCATGAGAAATGCGAGAAGCTCCAGAAGGCTGAACAGAATGGTGATGGAGATCAGCGAGGTACGCACCACGGCGCCGATGCGCACCGAATTCGCGAAGAGCCGTTGGTACAGCAGAGTAGGGCGGGAGATGACGCCGACCATGGCGGGCACCTCCAGCCCGGTCTCCCATACGGCGACATGCAGAGGCGCGCTGAAAAAGACGCGAGGGTCGAAGACGTACGCCGGAGCCGGCACCTGGCCGGCCTGCACGGCTGTGAAGCTTTTGCTATTCTCTACCGCCTTGCGCTCAGAAGCGTTGTCGCTCCCGCCATTCGCGGCGCGGACCGTGAAGCCCGGCATAATGCGGACCGTGCCCAGGCCCTCAGCCAGAGCGGTGAGAGTGCGGCTGTCGAGAGGAGCGGTCGCGACTACGAGCAGGGCATTTCCTTTCCCATTCGAGAGTGTCGAGAATGCGGTGGTGGCGCACAACTCCAGCGCGCCCCCTCTCTCGACAACGCCGCTGAACCCTCCTCGCAGCCAGTGTGGCGGCGGACTATCATCGAATGCGGCGGGTTGCACGGCGCTGGCCTCGGCTCGTTTGCGCAGCGGGATTCGCTTGCCGTTCCACCACGCTGCGATCTCTGTCTGCTCCGCGCGAGTAATCCCTTCACTTGCCTGGCCGATGACTGGCAGTTCGTAACTCTTCGCACCGGGCTGCAACACAATCACATGCACGATCGGCGCTACAGACGCGGTGCCGTTGCTGTGCACCTGAGCAAGACTGCTGTTGAGCGCCGCCAGGGCGGTGTTGGTCGCAAACTGGCCCGAAAACACGTAGGCCGAGATGCCGGCGAGCACACCGAACAACACCACCGGCGCAAGCCCCATTAACAGGCAAGTCACGATCAGCCGGTTGCGTACCGTCCACAAAAGACCGCGCGAAACCCACCGAAACGCCAGGACGAAGAGCACGCTCGCCAGCAGGGCGCCCAAAACAACGGCGAAGCCGCCACTCAGCTTGCCAAGCGCCCCAGGCAGCAAGCTCAACAGAAGCAAAGGTACAAAAAGCAGCAACAGGCGAACGCTGACGCGCTCGGCCCGTCCGACAGGCGGCCGTCCAAAACACCGCTCGAACAGAGCAGCCTCGAAGACTTGGAGCGACGCGGGCATCTTCCTCATGGTAACCGGCGAAGGTGCATGCCGCGCGCGCTACACCTGCTCCGCCGGGGCCGCGGTTACGGCGAACTCCACTGTTTGCGTCCCAAGCCGCGGGTGACGGGCCGTCAAACGGACCGTGCCGGGCTGCTCGGTCGCGCGCACCCATACGGCGCCTTGTCCGCCAACCAGCGCGAAGGGATTGTCCCCGATCAAGTCTCCCGGACCCTCCAGGGTAAACGCGATCGGGTCGTTCGCTGAGGGATGCACATTGTCGAAACCATCCGTCACGCGCAGCACCACACGCGTCGTATCCGCGCCGTCGGCGACCAAGGCGCGATCGTCCGCCAGCAGGGCGAACTCGCTGTCGATTCCTTTCCCGGAGAGCGTACGCGAGATCACCTGCTTTCCTTGAATGTACCCATCGATACGCAGATCGCCCCATGCAAATGCGAGCTTTTCCCGATGGATCGTTTTCATGTCGAGTTGGAATGGCGGGTAGGCAAGATGCGCGAACTCCGCGCGGTCCGCGTCCAGCTCCGCGATCAGGGTCCACGGGTTCGACTCGAGGCTGCGCTCACGCAGGAAGAACTTGAGGTGGTCGCAGTTCGAGCAGACGACCGCGCGTGTAAAGCCGACCGACTCATCGCCCTTGGCCCAGTGGAACGCTGGTTCCAGCACAATCTCCTCCGCAGGGTCGCACTGCGATTTATAGAAGCCGGCCGCGGCTTTGGGCTCGCGGAAAATATCAGTCACGCCGTGGTAGCAGATGCGATCGCCCGCGCCGAAGTTGGCGTGCGTGTTGTAATCGAACGCGCACCAGCCAATGCCGCCGGCGTACTGCGGGTCCGACGCAAGCTGGTCATGGATGCGCGCATGGCGCAGGGTATGCTCGCGCTGCCGCTCGTCATCGTCCGTGGTTTTGGTCGGGTATGTGTGGCCAACAAACTCGGTGTTGAGGTAGCACGGGTGGTTCGGAGCCTGCAGCGGAAAGCCGAAATCGTTGATGGTAAACACGTCCTCAAGCAGGTGGGAGCTACGAAAGTTGCGAATGCCGCCGGTCTGTCGTGTGTCGTCGAGCGCGTGCGCCAGCGCGTTCGTGCGCTCATAAAAGCCGTCGTCATCGGGAGACTCATTGATGCGTACGCCCCATAGGATCACCGACGGGTGATTCCAATCGCGCCGTATCATGCGGCCCACATTGTCGATCGCGACCTGCTTCCACGGTTCGGGGCCGATGTGCTGCCATCCGGGGATTTCCTCGAGCACCAGCAATCCGATCTGATCGCAGCAGTCCAGGAAGTGGCGCGATTGCGGGTAGTGCGAGGTGCGCACGATGTTGCAATGGAGCTTTTGCCGCAGAATCTTCGCGTCCTGCCGCTGCACGCGCGCAGGCATTGCCTGGCCTACAAAGGGAAACGTCTGGTGACGGTCCAGGCCGCGCAGCTTGATGACTCTTCCGTTGAGCGAGAAACCTCGCTCGGTAAACATCGCCTCGCGAAAGCCGATGCGCCGCGTGTCCTCGTCGATCACGCCCCCATCGCGCAGCAGGCGCACACGCACGGTGTACAGGTGAGGCGCGTGCACATCCCAAAGCCGTACCTTGCCAAAGCGGTCGAGCGATACTGTGTGACGAGCTCCATCCTTGCCCGTTTCCGTGCTCAGGTAAGCCGGGGCATTTGTTTTCGGGTCGAGCGCCGCGTCAGGGTCGCTTGCCGCCTCTGCATCCACGGTTTGCGTCCCTTTGCCTATCACGCGCTTGCCGTCCAGTAGTTCCACCTCCAGCGAGAGCGCGCCACTGCGCTGCCCCGCAAGAAAACAGTCCACCGCGAGCGAAGGCGCATCTGTGAGTACGCCCTGCGGCTTGGCATGGATGTTGTCGAGAAACACATCAGGTACGACGCGAAGCGAGACCTCGCGGTAGATGCCGCCAAAGGTCATGTAATCGATCTCGTAGCCGAACGGGGGTATGTCGGCGCGCTCGGTCGAGTCCACCTCGACAACCAGCACGTTGTCTTCTCCTGGACGCAGGTGCGGTGTCAACTCAAAGGAGAACGGCGTAAAGCCGCCCTTGTACTCGCCCAGCGGCGCGCCATTGATCCACACCGTCGAAGCCGTCATCACGCCTTCAAAGTCGACGAATACGCGCTTGCCTGCCGCCTCGGCCGGCAGCCGGAAACGCCGGCGATAGGTGGAGATGAACTCGTACTGCGCGTCGTCGAAGTCATGCCAGGGCAGGCGTATGTTCGTGTGCGGAATCACAACGCGGTCAAAGCCCGCGTCGTTGAACTCCGGCGCGTGGGCACCCTCCACTTTCGCGGCGCGGTAGCGCCAGCCACGGTTGATCGGCAGCACCAGCCGCGACGAACGGGCAGGCGCGACGGCAAATGCGTCCGAACGCGGGAGAGCCGTGGCGGCCAGCAGAGCGGCAGAAGTCTTGATGAAGTCGCGTCGAGCGATTGAGTTGCGCATAAGGGTCGCCTCCATCTTAGGCAAACTTTGCCGCGTTTGTCAGGCGAACAGCGAGCGCGGGGCGTGGCCCGTCGCGTTGGCTGCCGTGGAGCCGCACCAGCGCGACGACTCACCCGTCACGGCAACGCCGGCCAAGAGGTCCGCCCGCCATGACACAGCCACCATCGGCGCTTGCAAAGCATGGGACTTTCGCCACGCCGCCTGACCGCCAGCGGCTCCTGCGCATCCTTCGCTGGGACAAGCACAAACGAGTGAATGGGATACCGGTGCCCGCTGAACAAACGGGCTCTCATCGCGATCTCTGAAGCATCGGTACTGGGCCGTGTAGGTAGTTCTACGTAGGCTCTCTCCGTAATCATGCGGATACTCCCGGACCGGATTGTCAGGCATATTAGGCGTACCCCGCCGCCCTTGAGGTCGTCCGATGCAACCTGGTTGTACTTCCCTGTCTACACGAAAAGCCCTTTCTCTTCTGCTTGCCACTGCCGCCTCGGGGTTAGCGCAGACCTCCACCACAGGAGCCAATCGGGGAACGCTCACCGATCCAACGGGTGCCATGATTGCCGGGGCCGGCGTGACCGTCAGGCAGGAAGCGACCGGCACGACTCGCACCGTAACAACCTCGGGCAGCGGCGAGTACAACGTAGGCCTGCTGCCGCCCGGCACCTACACGCTCTCCTTCACCGCGCCTGGCTTCTCAACGGCTGTGCCGCAGCCGGTCAACGTCAACGTAACGGAGACCGCCAGGGTCGATGCGAGCCTGACCGCCGGCAGCCAGAGCGAAACCGTCCAGGTCTCCGGCGCAGCCCCGCTGGTGCAGACAGAGAGCGCCACGCTTGGCACCACGGTCTCGGGCAAAACCATCCAGCAAGTCCCGCTCACCGAGCGCAACTTCACCCAGGTGCTGACCATGTCGCCTGGCGTCGTCGGCGATGTCAACAACGCGGCTTCGCTCGGCAAGGGCACGCAGGACCTCTATGTCAATGGCAGCAGTGACATCAGCAATAACTTCCACAAGGACGGCGCCGACATCAACAACTACGGCAGCGGCCGCTCCGGCGATTTCGTGCAGCAGGCAGGCATTGCAATTCCCAACCCTGACGCCATTCAGGAGTTCAAAATCCAGACCACGCTCTATGATGCAGGCTTCGGCCGCGATGCAGGCGCGAACGTCGACGTGATCACCAAGTCCGGCTCCAACGGCTTCCATGGCGCGCTGTTTGAGTTCTTCCGCAACGATGTGCTGAATGCGAACGACTCGTTTCTCAAGGCGAGCGGCCAGCCTCGCCCGGCGATGAAGCAGAACCAGTTCGGCGGCACCCTTGGCGGCCCGGCGATCAAGGATCGCGTATTTTTCTTCGGCACGTACCAGGGCACGCGGCAGGTCAACGGGCTTTCCGCGAGCTCGCTGGCCAGCAACATACTTCCGGCACTGACGGACGACCGCTCGGCAGCGGCACTCGGAGCCCAGTTCTGCCCCTCGGCCGGCGTGAACCCTGCCGCGTACGGCACGAAGTACGGCGGGGAGCAGGTGGCCTGCAATGGTTCCAACATCAACCCCGTCGCTCTCCAGTTACTCAATACGAAAATCGCGAACGGCACTTACTACATACCCACACCGCAGCGATACGGGGTCGACTCCTACGGTAACCCAGCGGGCTTCTCCACTTACAGCGTTCCGGCGCACTTCAAGGAAGATCAGGGGATGATCAACACGGATTATGTGCTGACGCAGAGTGAACGCCTGAGCCAGCGCTACTTCTACTCGCACGATCCGCAGATACAGCCCTTCAGCACCTGCGCCGCCGGGTGCACACCGGGCTCGGGTGTCGATCCGGTGTTTATCAACCACGTGGCCTCGCTCAAACTTACGTCAGCGCTTACCTCCAGCTTTCTCAACGAAGCGCTGGTCGCCTATGTCCGGAACACCGGAACGCTCAAGACGGAGGCGACGCTGCCGTCTTCGGCTCTCGGCATCACGCCGAGCGACCCCACCTATGCGCTGTTTCCTCTCATCACCGTCAACGGATCCTTCAGCCTGGGCGGCAGCAACAACGACGTATCGCGCTCCGCAGTTGATACTTTCGAGATCTCCGACCAGATCTCCTTCACGCACGGAAACCAGAGTATCCGCGCGGGTTTCACAGGAGAGAAGCAGCAGTTCAACTTCGACGACCCGAATAACCGGCGCGGCAGCGTAACCTTTCAGACATTTCCGGACCTGCTGCTGGGCCTCACCGCCGCGCAGAACGGCTCGCCGTATAGCAACGTGTACACCAGCACGAGCGCGCAGGGCACGTACTACAAAGCGTTTCGTGCGACGGAGCTGGCAAGCTTTCTTGAGGACGATGTGAAGGTTGCGTCGAATCTCACGGTCAACGCGGGTGTGCGCTGGGAAATCAACAGCGGCGTAAGCGAAGCCGCCGGCCACATGAGCAGCATCTTTCCGAGCATCATCGCGAGCAATCCCGCGCCGACGGCTGCCGGTTCCTACGCGGGCTTTATCGTTCCGTCTAATTACCCGTTTCCGGTGCCTGCCGGAGTCACAAAAATCGGGAGCAAATCTCTATCGCAAAATGACCTGCCGCTGCACAACGTCGGGCCGCGCCTGGGCTTTGCCTGGCTGCCCCGCGGGTCAGACACCGCGACCGCGGTTCGCGGCGGTTACGGCATCTTCTTCACGGTGCCGAACGGCAACTCCGTGCTGCAGATCCTCACCGGTCAGCCGTTCGTCAGCACTGCCTCGCTGAGCGGCACCAGCAATACCGCCGCGACCTTTGCCGTTCCGTTCACCACGCCGCTCACGCCCGGCGTCTGGACTCCGCGCACCAGCACATCGCAGCTCTCCGCCGTCGGCATCGCGGAGAACATCGACTCGCCGCTGACCGAACAGTACAACCTCGACGTGCAGCAGCAGGTGGGCAAGCACACGGTCGTCGAAGTGGGCTATGTAGGCACACGCGGAACGCGCCTTTCCGAGTCCCGCAACATCAACCTGCCGGGCCTTGCGAGCCCGGGAAATCCGATCAACGGCATCACGACCAACACCATCGCCAACGCGCCTGGGCGCGTACCGTATCTTGGCTTCGGGCCAACCGGCCTTACACGCATCGAGACCTACGGCTTCTCGATGTTCAACAGCCTGCAGGCAAGCGTTCGCCGCGAGCTGAGCCACGGCCTCATGGTGCAGGGCTCCTACACCTGGGGCAAGGCGATGACGACGGTGACCGGAGCCGGCCAGACCGCGGTCTTTGCCGGGGGCAGCGGGAACAGCAACAATCCCGACGATCGCCGTCAGCGCTACGGTCCCGCCGCCTACGACCGCACCAATCGCTTCGTCGCGGTGTACACGTGGCAGATTCCCGCGCTGCGCTCGGAGGGCGCTCTGCTGCGCGGCATGACGAATAACTGGGAGCTTTCCGGCGTCACCACCGTGCAGAGTGGCACTCCGCTCACCTTTACCGATACGCGCAACGGCACCATTTACTCCTCCTCCGGTACAGCTCGCGCGCAGTTCGCGCCCGGCATGGGCAATGGCAACATTCTCGCCGCAGCCGGCTCCACGCGAAGCCGTTTGCGCAGCTACTTCAACCCGTCCGGCAGCTTGTTCGTCGCTGCGCCCGCGATCGGCAACGGCACCGATTTCGGCAACACAGCCATCGGCGCCGTGCGCGGGCCTGGCCAGCACAACTGGGACATGGCACTCTCGAAAACTCTGCACGTGCGCGGTCTGGGCGAAGCGAGCGCGCTGGACTTCCGCACGGAGTTCTTCAACGCCTTCAATCACCCGCAGTACGCCAACCCGGGCACGGCAGTCGGCACCGCGAGCTTCGGCATCATCCAGTCCGCCTCGGTTGCTCCGCGCCTGATTCAGTTCGCACTCAAGTACACGTTTTAAAGCAACGACTTCCAAAAGAAAGGCTCCCATGCAC
>CAXTSA010000008.1:0-8996 GCA_964246755.1 uncultured Acidobacteriaceae bacterium | reverse complement strand
GACCTGCCTTGCTCTCGGACTTGCCTCTTCCGCCATCGCCGAAGACTTCACCTTACTGGCGAAACCCGATACCGTCGCCTGGGGCTACTACTCCGGCATGGCCAAACCCGCGCTCACCGTCCACTCGGGCGACACCGTGACGATGCAGACACTCTCCACCTGCGGCTCGCCGGAGCGGCTCATCGACCGAGGTGTCAAGGCTGAGGACATCCCGCCCTACACCGATGCGATCTACAAGGAAGTCAAGGATAGGGGTCCGGGCGGACACATCCTTACCGGCCCGGTAGCGATCGCGGAAGCCGAGCCCGGGGACGTCCTCGAAGTGCAGGTACTCAAGATCAATCTGGACGCCAACTTCGCCTGCAACGGCTTCGGCCTGCATCACGGCTTTCTGCCTATGGACTACCCCTACAGCCGCTCCAGGATCATTCCGCTCGATCGACAGAACATGATCGGGCACTTTGCGCCCGGCGTCGATATCCCGCTGCATCCGTTTTTCGGCAGCATGGGCGTGGCCCCGGCCGGCGGCAAGATCGACAGCGCTCCGCCGTTTGCCCATGCGGGCAACATGGACAACAAGGAGTTGGTCGCCGGCACCGTGCTTTACATACCCGTCGCCGCCAAAGGCGCGTTGTTTGAAGCCAGCGATGGTCACGCGGGGCAGGGCAATGGCGAGGTGGACATCACGGCCATGGAAACCTACCTGACCGGCACATTCCGCTTCATCGTGCACAAGGAGCAGCACCTGCTCTGGCCTCGCGCGGAGACGCCGGATTACTACATCTCCATGGGTTTCAGCCCCGACCTGAAGGAAGCCACTGAGTATGCCCTGCGCGACATGATCGACTTCCTCGTCGAGCAGAAACACATGAGCCGGGACGATGCCTACATGCTTTCAAGCGTCGCGGTGGACATGGACATCACGCAGCTGGTGGATGGCAATGTGGGTGTCCACGCGATGTGTCCCAAGAAAATCTTCACCGGCAAGGCTTCGCGGTAATCCCGCAAGCGGCTGCTCCCGAGTCGCCCAAAGCAGGGCGCCGCTTATACGCGCGAAAACAATTTCTTATCCTCGCCGCCGGCGGCGTTTCCGGATGCAGAATGGTGAGCAACGAGTGAAGAATCGCGAACGGGAGTGAGGGCGCCGGGGGCAGCGGCGAACCCCCAATCTCGCCGCCATTCACGCGTCACAAGGGGGTTCGCATGCGAGATCCGGATGCTCTCGAGACATGGCCTGAGCCAGGGCGGGCGCTCATCGATGCCGCGTCCTCGTTCGTTTACCTTGAGGCGCTGATCGAGCATAGCCCTATCGCCATCGCGGTCCTCGACGGCGAGCATCGCTTCCGCCTCTGCAATCCCGCGTTCCAGCACCTCTTTCAGTACCGGCCCGAGGAGCTGGCCTCCTGCGCGCTGGACTCTCTCATCGCCGCACCGGACTTTCTGCGCGAAGCCTCCAGCATGAGCCGGCAGGTGCTTGCCGGCGAAAAGGTGCACACCGTAACGCAGCGCCGCCGCAAAGACGGAATGGTCATCGACGTGGAGATTTACGGCATTCCGCTCCTCTTCGATGGCCAGGTGGAGGGGGTCTATGCCCTCTACCAGGATGTGTCCGAGCGGAACAACGCCCTGACAGCCTGCCGCGAAATGGCCCGGAAGCTCGAAACCATCCGGCAGGAAGAGCAGCGCCGTTTTGCCCGCGATGTGCACGACTCCACCTCGCAGGAGCTCGCGGTGCTGGGATGGAACCTGAACCGGTTGATACAAATGGCCGTGGGCGAGCGTGAACCGATGCTTGAACTGCTTCAGCAGACCAAGCTGCTCGCCGAGCAATGCTCTCGCCGCATCCGTGGCGCGACTTACCTTCTGCACCCTCCGGTGCTCGGCGAGGCCGGGCTGCCCGTCGCGATTGGCTGGATGGTCGATGGATTCCGCCAGCGAACCGGGCTGCAAGTCCAAGTCGAGATCGCCGCGGAGGTCGACCGCTATCCGGACGGTGTGGAGGCCGCCATCTTCCGCGTCGTGCAGGAGAGCCTCGCCAATGTGCTGCGGCACTCCACAAGCGCAAATGTAAGTATCCGGCTTGCGCAACGGGGCGAACACCTTGAGCTCTCGGTCGCTGACACCTGTCTTTTTGCCGCGGATATCGCCGCTCGAGCACCGCTCCGCGAGGGCGTCGGCCTCAGCGGAATGCGTGAGCGCATCGAGGCGATCGGCGGACACTTCACTTTCGTTCGTCATCCATCCGGCACAACAGTTTCCGTCGCGCTGCCGCTCAGGGGCGAGCACCATGGGTGATCTGAGGCTTCTGATCGCTGACGACCATGTGCTCATCCGTCGCGGTGTGCGGGAACTGCTGAAGTCGAAGCCGCACTGGTGCGTCATCGGCGAAGCTGGCGATGGCGCCGAGGCAGTGCGCCTTGCCTCGGCGCTTCAGCCGGATATCGCGATTCTGGATTTCTGCATGCCGGAACTCGACACGCCCTCTGCGATTCGTCAGATCGGAACCGCATCGCCCGGAACACGCGTCATCGTCCTCACCATGCACTGCGCTCCCGGCGCTTTGCGCAGCGCCATCGAAGCCGGCGCGCGCGGATATGTCCTCAAAACAGCTGCCGACGAGGAGTTGGTTCGCGCGGTGGAGCAGGTTCGCGATGGTCGCTGCTCCTTCCATGCGAAGGCAGCGGATATCGCCATCGACGAGTTCCTTACGGGTTACGGTTCCCCAGCTCCGGGCAAAGCCGCCACTCGCTTGACGCCGAGAGAAACCGAAGTGCTCACGCTGCTTGCTCAAGGGTGCACCAGCAAAGAAGTAGGCGCCCAGCTCACCATCAGCGCCAGGACCGCGGAAGCGCATCGCATCAACATAAACCGCAAGTTCGGTTTCCATTCGCTGGCTGAACTCGTGCGTTACGCGATCGATCAGGGTCTGGTCCCATCCAACTGGCAGCGCCCGACCCGCCACCAAGGAAGGCGTGACGGGGTATCGTTGTTCCGCGAGGCTCAGGCATGTTCGGAATGAATTTCCTCCTCGCTCCGCTGCTGAGGCAATGGTTTTTTGCATAGTGGTGTCATCCTGAGCGAAGCGCACAGCGCTTGCGCCGAAGAACTTGCTTTTCGGGAAGCCTGATAATGCGATTCACTTCCAACTCAGGAAACCAGCGAAGCCGGCGCCGCCTTCGCGCCCTTGCGTCTTCCGGCGATACGCCGGTCGGGCTTAGGTGCGGCCGGATGAAAGCATGCGAGGCGGAGTCCGGTCAGGGCGCCATCGATACGGGCAAGACCATTCTCCACAATCCCCTGCACCTGTCCGGCTTCTCCTGTGCACCTGAGGTTCAGGAGCAGCTCATGGTTGCAAGCGGGCGAGGCGTCGAGCATGCCTTCCACCACAGGCTGCTGCCCGCCGGTGCAAATTGCCGCTTTTAGAAAGCCGGTCTCCGCATGAACGATTGCCTTCAAATGCACGATCGCGATCCCGGCGGCGGTGAAATCAGCGTCTAGGCCGTCGAGAAAGGGTCCCAGGAGCATCGCAGGGGAGATCGCGACGGTAGGTCGAATGCTTACCTGCACGTTCAGCCATGTCAGCGCAGCCTCAGCCCGAGCATACTGCTCATAATCAATGTCGAGGATCTCGGTTCCGGCAGAGATACCTCCCGACAGCACTTCGTCGAGCCACGCCGCCACTCCCTGACCCGTCCTGGCGCTCAACTGCCGTACTGACTGAGAACCAATGTCTGGAAACTCCGGACTTATGTCGGACTTGGTAAAGCAAACCAGATCGGCTTCTTATAACTGCTTTCGAAAAAGAAAAGACAGGTCTGGATCGGCATCGTCACGCAGCATCGACTCGGCCCTTTTCGGATCCACTAACACTGTGAATGGAGCAACGCGGTAGAACTCGCTGTATTCGTGCAGCGGGTGAAGGATGGTTGCCGAGATATCTGTGCAACTGCCAACCGGTTCAGCAAAGATCACGTTCGGGGAGTGCTCGCGTAACTTTCCCATTACCCGAACTAACTCGGAGAACTTACAGCAAAAGCACCCTCCGGTAACTTCTCCGGTCGCGAGTCCCTGTAGCGAAGCATATTCCGTATCGACGAGCGCTTCGCCCTGGTCGTTGAGGATCACTGCGCTTCGCAGGCCGCGCATTGCCAGCTCCTTTGCCGCGGCCAGTAAAAGGGTCGTCTTGCCGGCGCCGAGAAAACCGCCGATCAGAACGATCCACGGCCTTGTGGGCGAGCTTTTTGCCGCGGGGAGGCCGGAACTCATCCATTCACCTCGATGCTGATCTGATCATTGGCTGCCAGGCGAAGGGTTTCGATGAATGTCACTGCCATGCGCTCGCCCTGCCTGCTTACCCGGCTTGCAATCGCCCGCCCGCGGCTTTCGACGGCCACCGCGCTGCCAGACACGGCAATCTCGCAGGAGCGGCAGTTCAGCCTGCCGGCCAGCACCTTCAGGGCGAAAGAAGCGCCGCGAGGCTGCCGGCGAATGGAAAAGGTGCCCCATCCGGTTCCCGTTGACCAGAAACACTGAAAACCGTCTTGCGCGAGCGGGGGAATCGCCATGACCGAAGCCGCGGCACCGTCGTAGCGAAAGCCGCTCAGCGCAAGCACCGAGGACCACGCTGACATCGCGCGTGCATAGTGGTGTCCGCACTCAGCCTCATCCCAGGGATTCCGTTTTTCACCGTCATAGCGCAGGCGCGTACTCCGGACCACGTCTACGCCCTCCTCCACCATGCCCCACGACATCATCAAGGCAGCAACCGTGTATTCAAGCCCTGTCCATGCCTCGGCGAAGTAGGGAAACGGAATACGTGGGCGTCCCGTCTTGCCGTAGTCGCAGATCACTACCGCCGACTCGGTATTTAGCACATAAGTTCGCTGGACGTTGTCATGATCGGCTAAGTCAGGTTTATAGTTATAGCGGTAAATGGATGCGAGCGTCGCTCGTATCTTGTCCGGCGACACAAGCGGTCCTAGTCCGCCGGCGTCCGCCAGATACTGGCCGACCAGCTGATCGACCAGGCAGCCATCGCCAGCCTGGTATTCGGGAACCTCCGTGTTCTCCGAACCCATGTCGCTGCGCAGACTCGCCGCGATCTCATCCTTGCGAAATCCCCTGACCTTCTGCACATAGAACTCACCATTAAACAGGTTCGCATCGATCCACCGGCTTCCCTGCTCGAACAGCGCCCTGTATGCCCGCGCCGAAGCGCCATCGCCGACCGCGCGCGCCATCTCCTCGCCGGCCCTCAGCGCGCCTAGATAGTAGATCCCGCACATCGGGTTCGGGCCGTAGAACTCAACATCGTAGGTATTGTGCTGCACGCCTTCCATCACGCCGTCCCGGTTTGCATCCCACCCGCCGGGCACCCAGGCAAATTCCAAAGCCTTCTTTGCGCGCGGCCAGGTGCCGCGCAGTGAGGCGTCATCGCCTGATATCTTCCAGTCCAGCCAGGCATGCATGATCTGCCCCATCTGGCCGTCCGCCGCTGCAAATCCCGAGCGAGCCTTGCCGTCCGGCAGCAGCTGCCTGAAATGCATCGCGCCCGCTTCATCCATCGAGTAGCCAAAGGAGCTCCGCCGCAGCGATCGCGCAAACGACGGAAACAGGAACGGAGTCACCGTCTCGTAGTTCCACACGTGGGTGCAGTTCCCGGGGCAGCAGCCGCGCGTGTCGTCGCTACCTTCAAAGCCGTGAAACTCACCATCCGCCGTGCGAAAGCAGGTGGTTGTTGCCAGCGTTGAGAGGTTCGCGCTAGCTGCCTCCTTCACCTCCGCCGGTAGCGTGCTTTCGTGCAGGGCCGCGGTAAACATGCGGGTACGCGCTTCCAGGGTTTCCATGTGCGCTGCGGTGTAGGTCACGGCGTCCCACGCGCTTTTGAAGCGAACCGCATAGTGATTGCCGATGACGGTTTTACCCTCGCCCGGGGGCGCCGACCAGCCGCACCAGTCCGGCGTGCGGTTGGGAAATCGCCAGCCCAGCAAGAACTGAAAGTCCGCTGTCTGCCCCGGCGGAATCGCCCTCTGCAGGCAGAGCACGCCAACGGTGTTATGCGACTCCGGCGTCGCGCCCAGGTTCCCCGCCTCCGAGAACCGATCCCAGAACAGCAGTGGAGAAGTCCACCAGCGTCCCTGAGGCCAGCCCTCCCAGTGCGAAACCTCCATGCTGGCATCGAGCGTCGCAGCCAGCACAAAATCTCCCGCCACGGGACCGTCCGGCGCGAGCCCGGGATTGCTCATCACGAGCCCCGCCATGCCGCCCCCGGTGCGATACTCGTTCCGCCTTGTGTTCGCCGGCGTCTCGCCTGCCTTCACGGGATTATCAATGGAAAACGCGACGCCCACTTTGGCTGCCTGAGAGCCCGGGTTGGTCACGCGATAGCGCAGAATGGCCACCGGCAAGCCCGAGTCATCCCCGTCGTGCGGAATAAAAGGGGAAAAGGCATCGAGCGCCACCGTTACGGGCAGCGAGCTGTCTTCAAAATCGATGTGCGCCAGCGGGTATTCCCCGGTAAAGGTCGCCGACTCAAGCCGGCTCAGCCCCGGAGCATTGCTCGAGCCCAGGCCGTCCTGCCCCTCATAGGGCGGCAGAATACGCGACTCAAGCACGCGCGCCACAGGCTTTCCGCCGCCGGCCTGGGCCCAGATCGACGGAAACGCATACGGCGGGCGAAACCCTTTGTTGGGGCGATTGAAGATCTCCCAGTTCCAGAGCTGCCCGCGTCCCCCAAGCCCGATGCTGCCCGCGGCCACTCCGCCCAGCGGAAAGGAGATCATCTTCAGTTGCCGTCCGCGAAACTGGCGCGGATACTCCGTCTCCTCGCCTGCCTGGCTCCGCTCTGGCGCGCTGTGCAACGCCTGTGGCGATGCCGGCGGAGTCCAATGCGCCCCCAGCGCACCGGCGGCCGTTTTTAGAAAATCCCTGCGATCAAGCGAAAGCTTCTCCGTCACACCCTTCATCCTGTGTCCCTCCCGAATCGTAACGGCGAGCGGTTCTTTGGACAAAGCCGCAAAAAGAAAATCGCGACCGCAATGGAGTCGTTAACTAATTCTCTAGTTCATCGTCTATAGTAGTGTTCCAGCCAGAAGCGAAGGCCCAACATGCCACCGAAACCCTCCAACACGTTGACCGAAGCCGAACTCCGGCTCATGCGGATCCTTTGGACCCGCGGCGAATCGCTGGTCAGCGACCTGGTTTCGGCCATGCCGGAGAGCGCGCCGCTTGCCTATACCTCCGTGCTGACGACCGTGCGCATTCTGGAGCAGAAGGGTTATGTAGAGCACCGGCGGGCGGGGCGTGCGTTTCTGTACCGTCCCCGCGTCGCCGAGCACGACGCCAGCCGGTCCGAGGTACGACACATGCTGTATCGGTTTTTCGGCAACTCGCGCGAGCGCTTGATGCTTGCCCTGCTTGGCGACGGGGAGATCCCAGCCGACGAACTGGAGCGCCTGAAGCAAGCTATCGCCGAAGCCGAAGCCGCAGCCGGCCCGGAGGATCGCTAACCCATGGACAGCATAGTGATGCACCAGCTTTCCCTGCTTTCGCGCGTGGCCGCGCTCGCCTTTGTCGCCGGGGTCTGGCAAGGCGCCGCCGTCATCGCAGCCGTAGCGCTTTGCTTTCGCCTGTTGCCCGGCGTCGGTGCTTCCGTGCGCTTTGCGGTTTGGGGCTTCGCCTTCGTTCTACTATCCACCGCTCCACTGCTACATCTGACCACCGCGGCTGCCCGGCAGCCGCATGCGCCCTCCGCCGCGATGCTATGTCTCCCACCGGTGTGGCGGCTTGCCGTTGCCGCCCTCTGGGCAACGCTCTCAGCGGTCCGCTTCGCCCAGCTGCTAGGGCAGGCGGTGCACCTGTGCCGTGTGCGTCAACGCGCCGAACCGGTCGCATTGCAGGGCGAATTAGCGCCAGCGCTGCGGGGCGGCGGCAGGCGGCTTGCTACGCTGTGCGCGTCCGACGACGTGGACTCGCCCTGCGTGCTTGGCTTCCTCTCGCCACGCCTGCTCGTTCCCCGATGGATGTTCGCGAAGCTGACCGAAGCGGAACTCGGCCAGGTGGTGCTGCATGAGTGCGAGCACCTGCGCCGCTGCGATGACTGGCTGAACCTGCTGCAAAAGATTGCGCTGGCGCTGTTTCCGCTCAACCCGGCACTGCTCTGGGGCGACCGGCGCCTCAGCTTTGAGCGCGAACTGGCCTGCGATGCCCGCGTCGTGGCTTCCCTGGGCACACCCTTCGGCTATGCGCGATTCCTTGCCAGCGTGGCCGAGTATCGCATTCTCCGGCGCCGCGTCGCGCTTTCGCTTTCCGCATGGAGCCGCCAGTCGGAGCTTGCACGCCGGGTGCATGCCTTGCTGCTGCCGGCGCGTTTGTCTCCCCTCCGCACCCGGGTCTCGATCGCTCTGCTCACCCTCGCTCTCGGCGCCGGATCGGCGGAGATGGCGCGCGTCCCTTCCCTGGTCTCTTTCGAAGGCGGGGCTGCGCAGCCAGCGATTCGGGCTGCTTCCGTGCACGCCTTCCAGGCGCCGTATAGCCCCGCGATTCATGCGCGCCCAAAACTGCTTCAGGCATCACTGCGCTTCGCTCCGGCATCCCGCGCGCTCACAATCACCGCGCCGGCTGCCCTGCAGCCCTCGCGGCCCAAAATCTCCGGCGTGCGGACCAAGCCGGTACGCCGCCCGCCTAGCCTCCTGCTGACGAATGCGAGTTCGGCGGCTGGCAGCCCCCGCCTTCGCGACCTCAGGGCCGACCCCGCGCCTGCCGTATACGCGGTCAACCTGGTCTTCTCGCCGTCCTATGCCGCCGTCCCGTTCGGGGATGGCTGGCTACTTGTCCAACTCTAACGAAATGGAGCTGTCTCTCAGGAGTCTTATGCCCAAATTAACTAATCAATTAGTCTCAAGTCGGCGGCAGCTTCAGTCAACCGCCTGCCTCGCCGGCGCGGCCGTGCTCGGCATCCCGCTTACCCCTGCTCACAATCCCCTGCATGCAGCCGC
>CAXTSA010000007.1:10644-24381 GCA_964246755.1 uncultured Acidobacteriaceae bacterium | reverse complement strand
CGCGACATCCACGTGCTGCCTGCGGAGGATCGCAGCAAGGTTTTCCCGCGCGATGGACTGTATCTCGACATCGGCGCGAAAGACGCTGCGCAGGCGGCGGCGCTGGGCATCGAGCCGGGCGACCCGGTTGTCCCCGACTCGCCGTTTACCGTGCTGAACGGGACGGATAACTACTTGGGGAAGGCGTGGGACGACCGCATCGGCTGCGCGGTGCTGCTCGAAGCCATGCAGCGGATCGCGAAGCTGCCTCACCCAAATGAGATTTTCTTCGTCGCGACAACGCAGGAGGAGATCGGACTGCGCGGCGCGAAAACTGCGGCTGACGTCGTAAAGCCGGACATCGGGCTTGCGATCGAGGGCGGCATCACAGGGGACGTGTACCTCGGCCATCCTGAGGAAACGCAGGCGAAGCTCGGTGCGGGGCCCGGTATTTTTCTCTATGACACGAGCGCGTTGCCGAACCGCAAACTCGTCTCGCTGGTGAAGAAAACAGCAGCGGAGAAGGGGATTCCGCTTCAGCTCGACCTGGTCCAGGGCTACGGCGATGACTCCTCCGCGATCCAGGAGAGCTCGGGCGGCGTGCCCACCCTTAACTTTGTCGTACCGGTGCGCTACACGCACGCGCACAACGGCATCGTGAACCGGGGAGACTTCGACAGGATGGTGGATCTGATGGTCGCGGTCTTGCAGCAGCTCGATGCGAAAACGGTCAGTGATCTGCGTGACTTCACGCCGCGATAGAGACTAGCTCCTATTTTAATCTGCATCGGTCCAAGAAGTCAGGGTGCCTCGCAACAAGTCGCGGTCTGGTTCGGAAAGGCTGGCGCCGGGCAAGAAAGGGAAGTATTTCCGGTCAGCTAAGCCGATCTGGAAAACAGTACCAATCCTCCGCCAGCCGTTGAAAGCCGGCCATGGAGTAAGAGCCGCAGTTCCATTCGTGAAAAGTGCGCTCAACCCGAGAGCACTTAGCTCAAACTCGTTTGGCATTCCTGCCCTCGCTGACTCAAAAGCTTTTGTTTGGCTGCGAATTCCGTGATAAGACCAGGCAAATATGATTACTATCGCAACCAGCCAGAACCAGGCGCCCACGCCAGTGTTGTCTATCTCCGGCGAGAATAGCCCGGAAGAATACTCCGGGCGAAGAATAATCTGTATGCCTTCGTGATAAGAAAACGTGGCTAGTACCATCGCGACTTCTGACTACCGGCGACATTTCGCATCTGTATTGCTCAGTTTGCCTGGAATCCGCATGAGTAAGCGCTTAGGAAGTTCGATGAGATATGAGCATTGAAAGCCTTAAAGCGGCTGATCGAGAAAGCGAAACAGCTCACTTAGTTCAACGTAAATCGGTGTTCCCGAAATTTCCAGGCGTTCTCGCTCAACCCAGCTATCTGCCTGGCACATGCGTCCGCTGCGAGTCGAAGGATCGATGATCCACACTGTTTCGACTCCCATGGCGCTGTAGTCACGCGCCCGGCTCTGCGTATTGGAGTAAGTGTCGTCGGGAGATAAGATCTCAACGACCAGTAGAGGTGGCGCTTCGAGCACGTCCGGCTGAGGCCCCGCCGTGACGATGACAAGATCAGGGATACGGATGCGGGAGCTCGTGACCTGTGTGCGTTGCTCTGTCGAGCACATCACACCCCACGCGGACTCATGCTGTGCGAACCAGGCACCTAGCAGCAGTTGCAGCCTTGCGTGTTCCCACTTCCCCACGTTGCGCTCCTGAAGTTCGCCGTCAATATATTCCCGGTCGGGTTGGTAGCTAGTAAGAAGGTATTGCTCAAGGCTGATCTGCGTCGTCGCGGCCATTGCATCATCTCCTTTTACCAGTCCTCTTTACTGCAACCGCCCTGGGCTGGGTTTGTTCGCGGTAATGCGCACGCCCATGCCGTTCAGCAGGCTGCGCGCCTGCGCGCCTTCGGGCGAGGTGGGATAGCGCTGCACCAGGGCCCGCAGGTCGCGAACGCCGGCGTCGTGCTGGGAGCTAGCAAGCTCTGCCTCGCCTTTGCGCAACTGGGCTGCTGGAGCTTTCGTGCTGCCGGCGAACTGCTCCAGCACGATGTCGTAGTTGCGGATGGCCGCCGGGTATAAGCCTTGCCGGTAGGCGACCTCGCCGAGGTAAAACGAAGCATTTCCGGCCTGGTCGCTCTGCGGGTAATACTTCACCACGTCGGCGAACTCGCTGGTCGCGAGGTCGTACTTCGCCCCGTTGTAATCGCGCACCGCGCTCTGGTAGAGCTGGTCGACCGGGGGCGCCTGCGCCTGGGGGCCTGCGGGCGCGTTCTGCCCCTGCGGCGGGCTTGCTTGTGAGGGAGATTGGGAGCCCGTTAGAGGAACGCTGGTACCGCCGGTGGGCGGCGGTGCGGTCTGGGGTGTGTTCCCAGGTGCGCTCCCCGGCAGGCTCGTGTCACCCGGAGCTGGCCCCTGCGCCGCGCCCGCCGGCGGTGCGCTCACATTCCCCATCTGGCTCTGAATGCCCGAGAGTGTCGAGTCAATCCGGCCGAGGCGATTTTTCAGCTCATCGACCGAGTCGTTCAAGCTCTGGATCTGGCCGGAAAGTTGCGTGTTCTGGCCTTCCTGATCCATCTTCGCCTGGAGCGCGGTAAGCTGCTGCGTCATACGATTGACATTATCGTTCGACTGCTCGACGAGGTGCTGCAGCACGCCCATCTGCTCTGAGTTCGAGCGCTGCAAAGCCTGCAATGAGTCCTGCAAAGCCTGCACCTGCGTCTGGAGCTGGATGATTTCCTTGGAAGCAGCATGGACCGGTTGCGCGGGCACAAAGAAAGCAAGCCCGAGAAGGGCAGAGAGCGGAAGCAATCGGTTGCGCATGGATCAATCTCCTTGAGCGGCGCCAATCCTAGCTTGTAGGCGCCCGCTTTCAGTAGTGGGCGGTCGAAGACGCTGACCAAGGCATCGGCCGCCGTTTCAAACCTCGATACCGGCAGCGGCTCTTGCCAATCTTAGGCGGCGGTTCCCGCGAGGCGCAATGCGTGTCAGTGACTTTGTAATTGTAGGAACCGTGTGCGATGCCCGGCGTTTTGGTCTCGCGATAGAGATTGCGCAGGCGAAGAGGCAAACAGGCGGAAGCGAGCGCATCCCAGAAACGAATCTCAGAAACAAAATCACGGAGGAATTCATGGCAAAAGAAGAATACGAATCACAGCCCACCCTTGGCATTCCTAAATCGACACAGGGACCGCTCATTGCCCTGATCACCGTTAGCATATCCGCGCTTGTTGTCGTTATGGTTCTGCTGGCGCGAGACAAATAGGCCCGTTTTCACGACATATGAAGTGAGGGCTCGTCCTCCAGCCAGCATTCCCTGAATCTGGTTGAGGGCTGGCACTTGTATCATGCGGAGAAATCAAGCCCGGCTCCGTTTGTAGGCAGCCGGGCTTTCTGTTTGCAAGGAATCAGCGATCCACTGAGAACTGCGCCCGCCGGTTTTGCTGGAAGCAGCTTTCATCGTGTTCCGTGCAGAACTGCTTTTCCTTGCCGTAGCTCACGGTGCGGACACGGTCGGCCGTAACTCCGGCCGCGACCAGCGCCTGCTTCGCGGCATTCGCCCGGTTCTCGCCGAGCGCCAGGTTGTACTCGGTCGAGCCGCGTTCATCGCAGTAGCCGCCCAGCACAATCTTGAGATTGGGGTGCTGGTTGAGCCAGTTCGCATCCTGCGAGATGACCGCCTCGGACGGCTGATTGACGTCGTAGCTGTCGTAATCGAAGAAGACGTCCTTCACATTCTGATGGAAGGTCGCATCGTCTACATCGCCCTCGTTCATGTTGTTCGCCGGTGGTGCGTTGCCGGTACCCACGGTAACGCGCGCCGTGGAGTCGGCATTGCCGCCGTCGCCGCGAGCGATCAGGTGGTAGTTCATGGATGCGGCCGGCTTGACGGTCTGCGTTCCGGAGGTGGCGACCGCTCCCATGCCTTCGATCGAGACATCGGTTGCGCCGGTAGTGTGCCAGGTCAGGACCGTACTGTCGCCGGCATTGATCGCCGTTGGCGTCGCCGTGATCTCGGCCGTGGGCGCGGCGGCGCTCATAGCCGGCGGTGGCGGCGGCGGCGGCGCGGCTTTTTTGTGGCAGCCGGCAATGGTGAGCAGCGCGGCCATGCCGAGCAGCGAAACCCGGAGTCTCGGGAGGGGGGAGCGAACAGGTATAGGCACAGAGTTCTCCTTGGCAGCAGTTTCAGTGATGGTGCCGTTTGACGGCGGGTTATCCCCGCCTCTATTTCAAGCTCCAGTTAGGCTGCGAATAGCTGCCGCCGTGGGTCAGCGGCTGCTGCTCGGTGCCATCGGCGAGCATGGTCCAGATCTGCTCGCCGCCCTGGCCTTCCCGCTGGAACGCGATGTGGCGTCCATCGGGCGACCAGGTTGGAAAGTCATTGCGGCCGGCGTCATGGGTCAGCTGGATCCAGCGATGGCTCGCGACGTCCATGATGTAAATATCCTGGCCGCCGGGCGCGCCGGGGCCGTACTTGCGGTTCCAGGCGAAAGCGAGGAACTGGCCGTTCGGCGACCACGAGGGCGAGGTCGCATACCCGCCGTCGGTCATTCGCTGCACGTTAGCGCCGTCGGAGTCCATGATGTAGATCTGCGGCAGCCCGGTGCGGCCGCTCACCCAGGCGATCTGCGCGTTGGTCTTCGGGTTCCAGCAGGGCGAAACGTCGGGGCCATGGAAGTTCGTCAGCCGCTGCACGCCGTTGCCGCTCGCGTCGCCGGCGTAAATCTCCGAGTCGCCCGCAGGTCGGTCTGAGGAGAACGCCAGCCTGGCACCGTTCGACGACCAGGCCGGGGAAAGCGTGGTGCCGGAAGGCGAGGAAAAGTTCACGGGCCGGTTCAACTCAAGCGAGTACATTTTGATGGACCAGCCCGCCTTGCCGAGCGAGGAAAAAGCGATGCGCGCGTTGTCCGGCGAGACGTGAGGCGAGAGCGAGATGGTACCCAGGTGGGTGATCTGGCGGGGGTTCTCGCCGTCGTAGTCCATCGCCATGATCTCTTTGTTACCGCTGTGAGCGGAGACATAATAGACGGTGGTCTCGGCGATCCCTGGAATCCCGCCCAGCCGCTCGATGATCTCGTCGGCGAACCGGTGCGCGATGTGCCGCGCGTTCACGGCGGAAGCTGCGTCGGAGTACTGCTTACCCAGCACCTGCGGGCTTTGCGTGTTCTTGGTGTCGTCGAGAAAGCCGGTTACCGCGATCTGGCCGCCGTTGACTGAGAACGTACCGAAAGCCAGCATTTCAGCGTTCGACGGAGCCGCCGACCAGGCCGCCAGCTGCACATCCTGCTGTGAGCCAGGCGTCAGCGGGGGCGCCATGCTCTTTGAGACCATGTCGAAGATGCCGGCGTTCTGCAGGTCGTTGAACAGGGTGGTGTCGAAGGCCTGCTTGAGCGAACTGACCTGCGGATCGACCCCGCCGGTAGCGGAGCCGGGCTTGAAGTTTGCCGCGGCGATGCGAATGCGCTGCGCTCCGAGATTGGTGCCGGTGCGCACCCAGTCCTGCGCATGCGCGGAGGGGTGTGCGCAGGAAAGTGCAAAGGAAAACAGCATGGCGCACCCGGCGCCCAAACGTTTCGTTTTCATTCTTCTCGCTGGCCAGGATCTCGAATGCATTCAGCGCCCCGACTGCTCACAATAGTACTGCACTAGTAACGTCGATCCGTTGTAGCCGCTTGGCAGAGGACCATAGGTGTCAACCCGCTGCACCGCGCGTACGCAGGAGCTGTCGAGCGTGGGCGAATGGCTCGACTGCTGCACCTGCACCTGGCTCGGCGAGCCGTCCCGCCGAACCGTGAATGTCACGTACACCCGGGAGCCCTGCGGTGTGCCGGGGTCGACCTCCTGCTTGTACCAGTTCTGCGCCGTGCGCCGCTTGATCAGGTCCACGTACCAGGGAAACATGGCGCCGAAATTGCCGCCCTGCACATTGACCTGCGCCGAGGGCGTAGCCTGCGCCATCGAACGCGGCACCGCGGCCGGGGCGGCCTCACCGTAGTTGGCGCGGTTAGTCGGGCGCACCTGCTCGGGATGCAAGGGGGCGGGCACCAGGGGCACATGTTGTACCGGCACCTTGAGCGGCTTTTGCTGCTCGACCTGCTTTTTCGGTTGCAGTCTCGCGGGCTGCTTGGATGGAATTGGAATGGAGTCCTGGGCCTCGGCTTTGGTCGCTTGCGGAGCCGGCGGCGCGGGAGCGGGACTCGGCGTCTGCGTCGCCAAAACCTGGTCGGTCGGCTTCTGATCCTGCGGCAGCGGGATAGCCGGCGCGGAGCTCACCATTGTCGCTTGGATCGCGCCCTGCGTGTCGCTGCGATTGCCCCAGGCGTTGCCGTGGATGTGCGCAAGGATCGCCGCGTACAGGATCAATGACCCGAAGATCGCGATGTGCAGCAGCAGCGAGCCGAGCGCGGGTTTGCCGAACGGGTCGCGTTGAAACTCGATCTGGGGTGAGCGCAGGGCCATCTACTTTTGCTCGATCGGCTGGGTCACGATCGAGATATTCGTGATGCCCGCTTGTTTGACCGCGTCCATGACCGAAGCAAACGCGCCGAACGGGACTTTTTCGTCGGCGCGCAGATAGATCACCTGGTGCGCGGGGTCGGTGTTCGGCGTGCGCAGCTTCGACGGCAGCTCGGCCAGGTTGACCGGCGCGTCGCCGAGAAACACACGCTGCTGGCGGTCGATGGTGACGACAGCGCGTTGTTGGGTGATCTCCTTGACGGAGTGGGTCTTCGGAACGGCCACCTCTATGCCGGACTGGAGCACGGGCGCCGTTAGCATGAAGATGACCAGCAGCACCAGGACGACATCGACAAGCGGGACGATGTTGATCTCCGCGAGCGAGGTCCGGGTGTGGCCCTCCCTAGTTGTGAACGCCACGCGCGGGCTCCCGTTCTTCTAGATCCTGCTGGCGCGGGTCTTGGCTACCCTGACGGGGGTCTTGACCTGGCCGCAGCTGTACCTCTTCGAGCGAGTTCAGCAGTTCGCGCGCGAAGTCGTCGTTGCGGGCGCCGAACTCGCGTAGGCGAGCCGTGAACTGGTTGTAGGCGATGACCGCCGGCACGGCCACGAGCAGGCCTGCGGCGGTTGTGATCAAGGCCTCGGAAACACCGGGAGCTACCGCCCGCAGAGTCGCCGCACCGGCTGTGCCCAGGCCATGGAAAGCATCGACGATGCCCATGATGGTGCCGAACAGTCCGATATAGGTGGCGATGGAGCCGATCGTGGCCAGCCAGGTCAGACGGTTCTCGAGCACCGTGATCGCCTCGCTCGACGCAGTCTGGGCCGAGCGCTCCAGCGCTGTGACATTGCGTGGCGGTCCGGACCCTCCGGTCTGTCGCCGATAGGTCTCGTATACCTCGTCGAAGACCGAGACCAGGGGCGAAGGCTTGAACTGCTCGCTGACCGTCGCGATCTCCTGCAGGCGGCCCGCCTTGCGGAACGCGCGGAGAAAACGAAGGCTCTGCGAGCGCGCCTTGCGGAACGTGCCGAGCTTGCCCAGGATGATGGCCCAGGAGTACAGGCTTGCCAGCAGCAGGATGCCCAGCACAGTAAGCGCTACCGGCCCGGAGTTCGTGAGCATTTCAGCGATTGCCGACCCGTGATCGGCTACCGGCGGTGGTGCTCCGGAGTCGGCATCGGCCTGGAGAAAGAGTGCGGCGAGGGTGAGGAGATATGTCATGCGTATGTCTTAACCGTAATATGCGCCACGGTCCACGTTAGCAGACACGTGGAATCAGTTCCAAGTTACCAGTGGGCGACGTGGCCGGCGATTACGAAAGGTGGGCGTCGAAGGCCTGCCAAGGCGGGTAGGACGCTGCTATGCTGCCCGTAGGAACTCCATGCTGCTCGAGCTGCGCGCTGAAAACTATGCCGTCATCGACCACGCCATCGCCACCTTCGGCCCGGGGCTGAATTTGCTGACGGGGGAAACCGGCGCGGGCAAGTCCATCCTGGTCGACGCGCTGGCGCTGCTGATGGGCAGCAAGGCATCGAGCGACATCGTGCGCCACGGAGCCGAGCGCGCGGTGGTGGCCTGTGTTTTCGAGGCGACGCCAGGCGCGGAAGCGATTCTCGAAGAAAACGGGCTCGATGGGCAGGGCAGTGAAGTCATCCTGCGACGCGAGGTGCTGCTGACCGGCAAGGGGCGCGTGTTCGTGAACAACCAGCCGGCGACGGTCGGGGTGCTGCGCCAGTTGGCGCCGGAGCTCGCGCTGGTGCATGCGCAGTCGGAGACGGGCGGCGCTTTTGACGAGACGCAGCAGCGGGGTCTGCTCGACCGCTATGCCGGGCTTTCGACCGAGCCGGCCGCCGCGGCCTATAAGCATTGGCGCGCGGTGCAGGCGCGGTTGCGCTCGCTCGAGCAGGAGGAGCAGGACCGCCTGCGGGCGCTCGACTTGTGGAGCTTTCAGCACAAGGAGATTTCTTCGGTCGCGCCGTTGGAAGAGGAGGACACGCGGCTCGAAGGAGAGCGGCGGGTGCTCGCGAACTCGGAAAAGCTGATGGCCGCGGCGCTGAGCGCGCATGAGCTGCTGTATGAGGGCTCAGCCTCGGCGGAAACGGCCCTGGCGGCCGCCCTGCGGCAGGTGGAGGAGCTGGCTCGCTATGACGCGCGGTTTGCCGAGCAGGTTTCGCAGTTGCTGGAGGCTCGGGCGGCGGTCGGTGACGTGTCGGCGACGGTGCGTGATTACGCCGAGACGGTCCAGAGCTCGCCCGATCGTCTGGAAGAGATCGAGGACCGGCTGGCCGCGCTGGACCGCCTGAAGCGCAAGTACGGCGCGACGCTGGCGGAGGTGATCGCGTACGGCGAGCAGGTCGCCGGCAAGATTTCCGACATTGAAAACCGCGATGAGATCGTGAAGGGGTTGAAGCTGGAGTTAGCTGCTGCGGAGAAGAGTTACGCCGCGGCTGCTGCGTTGCTCTCGGCTGATCGCAAAACAGCCGGAGCGAAGCTGGGCAAGCTGGCTGAGGCGCAGATCAACGACCTTGCTATGCGGGTGCGGTTCGAGATTTCCGTGCTGCCGAGGGAAGACCAGGCCGCCTGGCAGGCGCACGGCTGGGACACGGTGCTGTGCCGGATCGCGACCAACGCCGGCGAGCCGCTCAAGCCGCTCGACGAGGTGGCGAGCGGCGGCGAGATGTCGCGGGTGCTGCTGGCGCTCAAGGTGAGCGTGGAGGAAGGCGCGAATGCTCGCGGACGCAGGAAAACACCTGTGCCGCGCACGCTTGTGTTCGACGAGATCGACATCGGCATCGGCGGACGCGCTGCTGAGGCTGTTGGGCAAAAGCTCAAGGCTCTGTCGCGCTCGCAGCAGGTTCTGTGCGTAACTCACCTGCCGCAGATCGCCGCGTTCGCCGACCAGCACTTTTTGATTGAGAAGCGTGAAAAGCAGGCGCGCACGGCGACCAGCGTGCGGCTGTTGGCGGCAAGTGATCGTACGGAAGAGCTGGCGCGGATGATCTCCGGGGCGACGGTGACGGAGACCAGTCGCAAACATGCGGAGCAGATGCTGGCGTCGAGCCGATGATGAGAAATACACTTACTCGTGAACCGCTTTCGCTTAGTAGGCAATATAAGCGTCTAACATATCCAGGAAAGATTGTTGACGATTAATCAGCTTGCTTTTACCTGTTCAGGCGGCCGAAAAGTGCCGTTATATCGAGGAAGATAGGGCTGCCCTGAACCACAAACCGCGTCGTTTCAGTCCAGTTCTCTCCTTTGCAGACTCTCGCGGTCCGTGTGTCAGGGTCGATGAGCCAGATATTCTCGACACCCATATCCTGGTAGTTTCGCGCGCGGCGCTGGGTCTCGGTGTAGGTGTCCCTTGGCGAAAGTATCTCAACGACGATCAGAGGCGGTTCGGTGAGTGTACCCCCTTCCGGTTCCGATCGGACAATCACCACATCGGGAAGCCGGTAAGTTGAAGGCGAGATGCGGGTGCGAACCTCCACAGCCACGAGTACATCCCACTCATCTTCGTGCCGGTCGAACCAGGATGCGATCAACGTTTGAAGTCGGCCATGCACCCACTGCACCATAGGGTTCTCCTCAATCGCGCTGTTTTTCGGCCGAAGCTCGCCATCGATGTACTCCACATCCGGGCGGTAGCTGGTATTCAGGTATTCCTCGATGCTGACGCGTGTCGACGTAGCCATGGATGCCTCGCTGCTCTCAATTCTAGACCCGCACCACAAAGCCGGAAAGCCTTACACGGTATACTCATGTTGTGACCTCGACCGTTCAGATTCGCCTCGACCCCGTCCGCGTTCCCGGCGCCAAGCGCATTCTCCTGCTCAAACCGCGCGGTTTCTGCGCCGGCGTGGTCCGCGCCATCGATATCGTGAACATCGCGCTCGAGACCTTCGGCGCCCCGATCTACGTGCGCAAGGAGATCGTTCACAATAGTTTTGTCGTCAATGAGTTGGCAGAAAAAGGCGCGATCTTTGTCGAGGACATCTCCGAGGTGCCGGAGGGAGCGCGGGTGATCTACTCGGCGCACGGGGTTTCGCCGGCGGTGCGGGATGACTCGAAGCAGCGGCGGCTGCGGGTGATCGATGCAACGTGTCCGCTCGTAACCAAGGTCCACGTGGAGGCGATCAAGTTCGCAAAGCAGGGCTACTCGCTGGTGCTGATCGGGCATCGCGATCACGACGAGATTGAAGGCACCCTCGGCGAGGCGCCGGATGTGACCCAGGTGGTATCCACCGTCGAGGAAGTGCAGGCGCTCGAAGTGCCGGATGGGAATCGGGTGGCCTACCTTACCCAAACCACGCTCTCCCTCGACGAGGCGCGCGACATCATCCAGGCGCTCAAGGAGAAATACCCGAAGATCGCCGGGCCTCACTCGCAGGACATTTGCTACGCGACCGAAAACCGGCAGGTCGCGGTTAAGAATGTGGCCCATCAGGCAGACCTGGTGCTGGTTGTCGGCTCGACGAACTCGTCCAACTCCAACCGGCTGGTCGAGGTTTCGCAGAACCTGAGCACCAATAGCTACCTGATCGACAAGGCCGAGGACATCCGGCCGGAATGGCTCGAAGGAGTGGCGACGGTCGCGGTGACGGCCGGGGCTTCCGCTCCGGAAGTGCTAGTACGGGGGGTTGTCGACTTTCTCAGCAGCCGTGGCTACGGCGATGCCGAAGAGGTTGAGGTAATGCCCGAAAATGTCCGGTTCGGGCTGCCGCCTGAGATCGCACAGGCAGCAGCGGCACAAGCTGGCGCATCGGCTTCTTAGTTCGCTGGTAAGAATCCGGACGCCGATCCGCGCAATCAGATAAGAGCCCATGAGCACACTACCCCGGCGGGAACAACTCGAAGAGCAGGGCTCGAAGCTCAAGTTTGGGCGTCTGGACGTCGCGCTCGGCCAAGTTCAGGCCGCAATTGGCCGTGCCTGCGAAAATCTCTTCGCAAAGCAGGCCCCGGAAGGCTACTGGTGCGGCGAGCTCGAAGCTGACGCGATGCTCGAAGCCGACTACATCTTCGGCCATATGTTGTTGGGTACCGGCGACCGACCACGTCTCGAACGCGCGCTCACCGAGATGCTGCGCTACCAGAACGAGGATGGCGGCTGGTCCATTTACCCCGGCGGCCCGTCGAACATCTCGCTCTCGGTGAAGTGCTACTTCGCCTGCAAGTTGATGGGCTGGTCGCCTGATGAGCCGCGCCTGGTGCGCGCCCGCGAGTGGATCCTGGCCAACGGCGGCGTGGTGGAGTGCAACACCTTCACGAAGATCTATCTCTGTTTCATGGGCCAGTACGATTACGATGCGGTGCCGGCCGTGCCACCTGAAATCGTGCTCTTTCCGAACTGGTTTTACTTCAACATCTACGAGATCTCCTCCTGGTCGCGGGCCATCTTGGTGCCGCTCTCGATCGCCTATGCAAAAAAGCCGTTCAAGAAGATCGCGCCTGAGCAGGGCATCGAGGAACTCTTTGTGGGCGGCCGCGCGCATGCGGATCTGCACCTCCGCTGGGACAGAAAAAACCTCGTCTCGTGGCGCAATTTCTTTCTGTTCACCGATCGGCTCACCCACTGGGCGGAGCGGGTCCATATTCGCCCGCTGCGCAAGATGGCTCTGAGGCGGGCCGAAACGTGGATGTTGGCTCGCTTTGAAAAAAGCGATGGGCTGGGCGCCATCTACCCTGCCATGTTGAACGCGATGATCGCGCTGCGCTGGCTTGGCTACTCGCTTGACGATCCACAGATGATTCGAGCGCTCGACGAGTTTGAGAAGCTGGGCATCGATGAGCCGAACGGCACACCCGATCATCCTGAAGCGACCTTTCGGATGCAGCCCTGCATGGCGCCGGTGTGGGATACCGCGCAGGCGGTGTACGCGCTTGGCGAGGCGGGGGTAGACCGGAATGACCCACGCATGCTCAAGGCGGCCGACTGGATGCTCTCGAAAGAGGTGCGGCACAAGGGCGACTGGGCTGAAAAGGTAAAGAAACCCGAGCCGGGCGGCTGGTATTTCGAGTTCAACAATGAGTGGTACCCGGATGTCGACGATACCGCGCAGGTGCTACTCGCGCTGAACAAGGTCGACAACCCGCGCGAGCGCTACCAGTATGACGTGAGCCGGAGGGCGCTTGATTGGATCTTCGCGATGCAGTGTCGCAACGGCGGCTGGGCCTCCTTTGACAAAGACAATACGAAGATGATCTTTCAGTACATCCCGTTCGCCGACCACAACGCGATGCTGGACCCGCCGACCGTTGACATCACGGGTCGCGTGCTCGAGACGCTTTCCATTTACGGCTACACCCGCGCCGACCGGCGGGTGGAGCGGGCGATCAAGTTCATTTTCGACGAGCAGGAGTCCGATGGTTCGTGGTTCGGACGATGGGGTGTGAACTACCTGTACGGCACATTCCTGGTGCTGCGCGGCCTAGAGGCGATCGGCATTTGGAACCACGAGCCGCAGATCCAGCAGGCGGCTGAGTGGATCCGCATGGTGCAGAACGCGGATGGGGGCTGGGGCGAGAGCTGCCTGAGCTATGACGAGCCGGACACGCGAGGCATTGGTGTCAGCACCCCCTCCCAGACCGCGTGGGCGGTGTTGGGGCTGCTTTCCGCCGGCGATAAACGATCTGACTCGGTGGCTAAGGGAGTCCGATGGCTGCTAGAGAATCAGACAACTGGTGGCGGCTGGGATGAGTCGACCGGCTCCGGGCAACACAAGCAAGCGATTTATACCGGAACCGGTTTCCCGCGCGTGTTCTACCTTGCCTATCATCAGTATCGCGACTATTTTCCGCTTCTAGCGCTGACGACGTATAAGCGCGCCCTTGAACGTGGAGAGGAGCAAGGATGAACGCGGAGAAAGCAGGATCGATTGTCCGGGATTTGAGGAAAGCGCTGCAGGATGGAGTCGCGCCGGATCTCAAATCCGTAATTCGTAGTTTTCGGACTTGAAGGACAGCGTTGGACAGCTTCGCGAAGAAAGGAATTCCAGCGATGCCCAGCTTCGCGAGGAGATCCGAGATCTCCGACCTCAACCGGCACAATCAGCAGTTGACGCGGAAAAACGAGCAGCTTAGAAAGCCCGAACAGCAACACTGAGCGAGGACTTCACCCTATGGCAGTACCCGTATCGCAGGCCTGGACCGTGGCCACCTACATCCTGAAGCAGAAGCTCAGCGGCCGCAAGCGCTTCCCGCTCGTCACCATGCTGGAGCCGCTGTTTCGCTGCAACCTGGCCTGCGCCGGCTGCGGCAAAATCCAGTAC
>CAXTSA010000007.1:0-10633 GCA_964246755.1 uncultured Acidobacteriaceae bacterium | reverse complement strand
TCCTCAAGCAGGAGCTCTCGCCCGAGGAGTGTTTCCGCGCGGTCGAGGAGGCTGGCACGCCGATGGTCTCGATCCCCGGCGGCGAGCCCCTGCTGCACCCGCAGATCGCCGAGATCGTTGCGGGCTTGGTCGCGCGCAAGAAGTACGTGTACATGTGCACCAATGCGCTGCTGCTCAAGGAAAAGCTGCACCTGTTCAAGCCAAGCAAGTACCTGTCGTTCTCGGTTCACCTGGACGGCCAACGCGAGCACCATGATTTTTCCGTCTGCCGCGAAGGCGGGTATGATATCGCCGTCGAAGGCGTCAAGGCGGCTGTTGCCGCGGGCTTCCGTGTCACCACCAACACAACGCTGTTCGACGGCGCCGACCCGAACTCTGTCCGTGCCTTCTTCGACGAGCTCATGGCTCTTGGGGTCGAGGGCATGATGGTGGCACCCGGCTATACCTACGAGAAAGCGCCTGACCAGAAGCACTTCCTCGGTCGCGCCCGCTCGCGCCGCCTGTTCCGCGCCATCCTGTCGAACCGTAAGGAAACCTGGAAGTTCAACGCCTCGCCGATGTACATGGAGTTCTTGATGGGCAAGCGCGAGTTCACCTGCACCCCGTGGGGCATGCCGGCGTACTCGGTCTTCGGATGGCAGAAACCCTGCTACCTGCTCCAGGACGGTTATGCCGATACCTTCCAGGAGCTCATTGACGAGACCGATTGGTCGCAGTACGGGACCGAGAGCGGCAACCCAAAGTGCGCCAACTGCATGGTGCACTCCGGCTACGAGGCCTCCGGCGCGTACTACACGTTCGCCTCGTTTCGCGGTCTGCTCGACACCGCGATCGCTACACTCTTCGACAAATATGAGGACCGCGGCGCGCTCGACCTGTTGAACGAGCCAGCCAAGCCGGCGCACGGCCCGCTGGTGCAGATTGGCGCGCGCAACGCTGCCCACGCCCATGTCAAAGAGGAGACGACGGTCTGATGCAGCCAACGCCAGAGATCTCGATTAACCGCGTCGCCTCGCAGTCTACTCCGCAGATGGATGCCCATGTCGATCCAGACCAGCTAGAAATCGCAGCCGGCCGGGAGCGCGAACAACTGGAGGGCTGGGTTCCCGAGCTTGCAAGTGATGAGGAGAAACGGCTCGCCTTTGAGAAGGCGTTCGATTACCGTGGCGATGTTACGCTCACTCTGCGGGACGGGCGCGTGCTCTCGGGCTATGTATTCGACCGGCGACTCGGGTCCACGCTCGGGGATTCCGCCGTGCGTGTCATCCCTTCGACGGAGCGAACCAAGTTGACGATCCCGTACAGCGAAATCGCGGCGCTCAGCTTCAGTGGACGCGATACGGCCGCGGGAAAAAGCTTCGAGGCGTGGGTCAAAAAGTATCACGAGAAAAAGGCTGCGGGCGAAACCAACATCGCGATTCAGCCGGAACAGCTCGACTAGGTTCATTCGCGCAGAGAGGCCCGTGCGGGCGGGCCTTCGCTTTACGCTCCGGGCGCTTTGACCGCAAGGATGCTGACCTGTTCGATTTGAGGCGGCTTGGTAAACAACTCCTCCGCTTTCGCGAAAAGGGCTTTCGCAATCTCGCCTGAAAGGTGCGCCTGTCGCGCCCCATCGTCGGCAAAGGTGTCGAAGATGCCAAACTGCGAGGGCCCTACCTTGAGCGCGTACCAGGTCGTGGTACCGGTCTCAGCCTGCGCCAGCGGTAGAGCCGACTTGAGAAAGTCTTCTACTTCCTGTTCCTTGCCCGGCTTCGCTTCCATGTATCCCCACACTGCCAGCTTATCCATGCGTTCCTCCGAAGACTAAGATGCGGCCGCCCAATCGTACAATGGAGACGAAAGCGATGAAAGTTTTCGTAACAGGGGCTACCGGCTTTCTCGGCGCGCACGTAGCGCGGGCGCTCGCCGCGCAGGGTGCAAATCTGCGCCTGCTCGTTCGGCCAACAAGCGATCTACGAAACCTTGCCGGTCTGCCTGCCTTTGAGCAGGTAAGCGGCGACCTGCGCGAGCCGGAGTCGCTCCGCTTGGGCCTTCGCGGCTGCGATGCGATGATGCATGTTGCCGCGGACTACAGGCTTTGGGTGCGGGATCCCAAGGCAATGTACCAGGCCAACGTCGAAGGGACGCGCTCGCTTCTTCGCCTGGCGCGAGAGGAGCGCGTCGAGCGAACGGTCTACACCTCGAGCGTCGCGACGATGGGTTTCCAGCGCGACGGCACCATTGTGGACGAGACGACGCCTGTGTCGCTTGCCGGCATGATCGGCCACTACAAACGCTCGAAGTTCCTCGCTGAGCAGGTTGCTCTCGCAGCCGCCCGGGCCGGCCAGCACGTCATCACGCTCAACCCCACTACGCCGATCGGTGCGGGCGACTTAAAGCCGACGCCAACTGGCCGCATCGTCGTCGACTTCCTCAACGGCAACTTTCCGGCGTATATGGACACAGGGCTCAACCTGGTGGATGTGCTCGAAGTCGCACGCACCCACGTCACGGCGCTGGAGCAGGGCACACCGGGAGAGCGCTACATCCTGGGCGGCGAAAACCTGACGCTCAAGCAGATTCTGGACAAGATGTCGGCTATCACCGGCCTGCCTTCGCCGAAGCACAAAGTGCCGGTGCCGGTCGCAATGGCGTTCGCGTTTTTCGATGAGTGGATCACAGGGCGTATCCGCGGGCGGGAGCCTCGGGCCACGGTCGAAGCGGTTCGCATGGGGCGCAAGATGATGTTCGCCTCGTCAGCCAGGGCGGAGCGTGAGCTGGGCTTTCGCGTCGTGCCGGTGTACCAGGCGTTGCGCGCTGCGATCGACTGGTTTCGCGCGAACGGATACGCGCCGGCGCCCTCGGCGTCGGAGACCCGGCCTGTATGACACGGATCGGCATCATCGCCGCGCTTCCGGGCGAGCTGTACCCACTTGTGCGGGAGTGGCCGCGCACCGATCAGGTATCCATCGGGCATGTGGGAGGGGTGCAGTGCTTTGCCGCTTGCGAAGGCATGGGGTCACGGGCCGCGACGCGCTCGTTCGCGGCGATACGCGCGGCTGAACCGGACCTCGACGCGGTGGTTTCCTACGGCTGGGCAGGCGCGCTGAGCTGCGGAGTCAAGCCGCCCGGCGTGCACTCCGTTGCTGAAGTGATCGACGCGCGCACCGGAGAACGCTTCGAGACCGGCGCTGAGCGGCGCGGGCTCGGTGCGCCGCTGCGGCTGGTCACGCTGGACCACGTTGCGGGAAGTGGGGAAAAGCGCGCACTGGCCGAGCGATACCAGGCGGTGCTCGCGGATATGGAAGCGGCCACCGTGGGGCGGCTGGCGCGTGCGCACGGACTGCCTTTTTTGTGCGTCAAGGGGGTCTCCGACGGCTACACCGACGAACTGCCCGACTTTAACCGATTCATCACGGCAAAGGGGCAGCTGCGGACGCCTGCTTTTGCTTTGCATGCGCTCCTGCGGCCGCGCACCTGGCAGCCGTTGCTGGCGCTTGGCCGCAACAGCCGGGCCGCGGCTGCCTCGCTCGCGTGTACTCTGCCGGACATGCTTCGGGACGCGAACTTGGTATTCTGAGTGTATGGCTTTAGCGACAGAAATCCCGCAGGTACACCAGGCTACGAGCTTTGCAACCATGCAGGCTGCCGTGTATTACGGGGTGAACAGTGTCCGCGTGGAAACCGTTCCAGTCCCGGCGATTGGCGCCGGGGAGGTGCTGCTGCGAGTTGAGGCCTGCGGGATCTGCGGGACCGACCTCAAGAAAATACACACCGGTTCGCACACGGCTCCACGTGTGTTTGGGCACGAGACCGCCGGCACGATCGTCGCGGTCGGTGAGGGTGTCAACGGCTTCGCGCCGGGCGATCGCGCGATGGTGTTCCACCACATTCCGTGCGGCCACTGCTACTACTGCCACAAGAAGACGTTTGCGCAGTGCCCGGTGTACAAGCGGGTCGGCGTAACGGCCGCGTATGAGCCTTCAGGCGGCGGATTCGCCGAGTACGTCCGCGTCATGGACTGGATCGTCGAGCGTGGCCTGGTGAAAATTCCCGACGGCATCCCGTTCGAGCAGGCGGCGTTCATCGAGCCGGTCAACACCTGCCTTAAAGCTATCAAGAGTCTCGCCCTGGAGCCGGATGAGACAGTGCTGGTGATTGGACAGGGCCCAATCGGCATCATCCTGGCCGCGCTTGCGGCGCGTACCGGCGCCAAGGTTTTGACTTCTGACCTGTATGCGCAGCGACACCGGGTGGCTGCGGAGTTTGGCCTGGAGCACCCAATCGACGCAGCGACGGAAGATGTGGTGGCGCGCGCGCATGCGGAGAGCGAGGGTCGCGGCGCGGATGCGGTCATCCTCGCGGTTGCGGGTGACCCTTTGATCCAGATCGCGATGGATGCGGCGCGATGCGGCGGGCGCGTACTGCTTTTCGCGCAGACGCAGCATGGGGAGGCGCCGATCGATCCCGCTGCGATCTGCATGGACGAGAAATCGCTCCTCGGATCCTACAGCGCTTCCGTTGATATTCAGGACGAGGGGGCCGCGCTGGTCTTTGACGGGTACCGCAATGGTTTCGATCTGACGCAGCTGATCTCGCACCGGTTCCCGCTCGCCGAAGCGGTGGAGGCGATCGATATCGCATCGCACCCACAAGCGGACTCAATGAAAATTTTCATCATGCCTCACATGCATGGGGAGGAGCCCACGCGATGAACGCGTCCTTCTCCATCAGAACGTCTACGAGAACCTCCGTGCATGCCATTCCTCAACGTGAGGAGATGATGCGTGCCGCCGTACTCTACGGCAAAGAGGATTTGCGCCTAGAGACCGTGCCGAAGCCCAGCCCGGGTCCCGGTGAACTGGTGCTTCGCGTCGGCGCCGCCCTTACCTGCGGCACCGACCTGAAGGTTTTCCGCCGCGGGTACCACGCGCGGATGCTGCGGCCGCCGGTTCCGTTCGGGCACGAAGTAGCCGGTGTGGTGGAGCAGGCCGGCGAGGGCGCGCTGTTCGCGCAAGGCGAGCGGGTTGTGGCGCTGAACTCCGCCCCGTGCGGCCAATGCTTCTTCTGTCGTGGCGCGCAGTGGAATCTTTGCGACGACCTGCTGTTCAACAATGGCGCGTACGCGGAATATCTGCGGGTTCCGGCACGTATCGCGGCGAAGAACACGCTTCATGTCCCCGAGCACCTGCCCTTGGAGCACGCCGCTCTCACCGAACCGTTGGCCTGCGTCGTGCTTGGGCTGGAAGAAACAAATGCGCGCGCCGGGGATACGCTCGCCGTCATTGGCGCGGGACCGATTGGATTGTTGTTCATCCACACGGCGGCGCTTGCCGGTATGCGTGTCATCGCGGTGGTCAAGCATGTTGACCAGGCACGGATTGCAAGGGAACTCGGCGCGGCCGAAACGGTCCTGCTCGCGCGCGATGGCGGCAGTCCCGTTGCGGCCGTAAGGGCACTCACCGACGGGCACCGGGGCGTCGACATCGCCATCGAAGCCGTAGCGACGCCGCTCACCTGGAACTGGGCCGTCGACATGGCTCGCAAGGGAGGTGCCGTGAACTTTTTCGGGGGTCCGCCGGCGGGTACACGCGTGGAGCTCGATACGAACCGGCTCCACTACAGCGGGCTCACCTTGCGCGCCAGTTTTCATCACACACCGCACACGGTGCGCACTGCGTTCGCGCTGCTTGGGAGCGGGCGCTTCCAGGCGCAGCATTTCCTTACCGGTCAGTCTCGGCTGGCCGATGTCGTCGAGCTGTACCGGACGATGAGCGAGACGAAAGCCCAAGTCGGCCCCGGCGCCGTGCGCGGCATCAAGACGGTTATCCTTCCCTGAAGACCATGGCTGCTGTTTCCGTTGAACACGATCGCGATTCACTGCTCGAGGCAGGCTGGGCCGCGCTGCCTGCCGAGTACCGGCCCCCGACGCAGGCACCGACGCTCCCCGAGGCGCAGCAGTGGTGCCGACTGCTGACGGAAACGCATTACGAAAACTTCCACGTTGCCAGCTGGTTCCTCCCCGAGCGGCTCCGCACGCACTTCCACGCGGTGTACGCCTATTGCCGCGTATCCGACGACCTGGGCGACGAGGTGGGCGACCCCGCACAGTCACTTGCGCTGCTGGACTGGTGGGAAAGCCAGCTCCATGCGTGCTATCGAGGGGAAGCCACGCACCCGGTGTTTGTAGCGCTCACGGTTACGATCGACGCGTGCCATATTCCTCCCGAGCCGTTCCTTAACCTGCTCACGGCATTTCGCCAGGACCAGGCCGTTACGCGCTTCGCGACCATAGAGGACCTGCTCGCGTACTGCCGCTGCTCGGCCAACCCGGTCGGGCGTCTGGTGCTCTACATCGCGGGCTACCGGGATGAAGAGCGCTTCCGCCTGTCAGACCAGACCTGCACGGCGCTGCAGCTTGCGAACTTCTGGCAGGACGTGCGCGTTGACCACGCGAAAGGCCGTATTTACCTGCCGCAGGCCGACATGGCCCGCTTTAAGGTGACGGACGCAATGCTGGCCGACGGCATCACGAACCGCCGCGCCAACGCCGCGGTACGTCAGCTTCTGCGGTACGAGGTTGGCTATGCGCGCGTGCTGTTCAAAAGCGGGCTGCCTCTGATCGGCATGGTCGACCGGGAGCTTGCGGTCGATCTTGACCTGTTTTCGCGCGGCGGGCTTGAAGTATTGCGCGCGATCGAAGCGGCGCAGTTCGACGTGCTGCGCGAGAGGCCGGCGATCTCCAAGCCGCGCAAGGCCTCGCTGCTGCTGCGCGCACTGGCGGGCAAGTATTTGCGGCCTTCCTTGAAGGCCAGAGACAGGCGCGCGTGACGGTCGAGCAAGCCTACCGGGTGTGCCGCAGCATCGCACGGCGAGAAGCCAAGAACTTCTACTTCGCTTTCCTCGCGCTGCCCGCGCGCAAGCGCAACGCCATTTGCGCGGTGTACGCGTTCATGCGACATGCCGATGACATCTCCGACGATGAGTCGCTCACGAAAGCCGAGCGCCGCGCCCGCATGGATGAGTGGACTGCCGGGTGGCGCCGGGCGGCGACCCATGGCAACAGCGGCGACCCCGTATTCACAGCGCTCAACGACGCGCGCATTCGCTTTCGGATCCCGCTCGCGCTGCTCGACCAGCTCGTCGAAGGCACGACCATGGATCTGCGCGAAGGCGAGGGTCCGGGGGAAACCTTTGCCGACTTCGCTGCGCTGCGGCGCTACTGTTATCTCGTCGCCTCGGTCGTGGGCTTGGTCTGCATCCGCATCTTCGAGTACAGCTCGCCCGGCGCGGAAAGCCTTGCCGAGGAACTCGGGATTGCCTTCCAGCTCACCAACATTCTGCGCGACGTGCGTGAGGACGCCGAGCGCGGCCGGGTGTACCTACCCGTTGACGAGCTTGCGCTTTCCGGCCTGACCCCGGACACACTGATGGCCGAGGCGCGCAACGGGGGCTCGCCCTCACCCGCCGTTCGCGCAGTTTTACGCTTCCGGCGCCAAGCTGCTGCCGCTGATTGCGCTCGACAGCCGTCCGGCGCTCCGGGTGCTGATCGCGATCTATCACCGTCTGCTGGTTCGCATTGTGCGCGCGAACTATGACGTGTTCGGGCGCCGCATCCGCGTGCCCACGTCCGAGAAGCTGCTGCTGCTTGCGCGTGGGCTCGCGGGCAGCTTCGGAGCGCGGATCCCACGCCCGCGCCGGGTGCCTCCAGCGCGTCCACGCATTGTTGTCTCGCGAACGCACCGAAATAAACGAGTGGCGATTGTCGGCGCGGGCGTCGCGGGTCTCGCAGCCGGATGCTCGCTGGCGGACGCCGGCTACTCCGTCACTGTTTTCGAGCAGCGCCCGTACGTAGGCGGCCGCGCTTCCTCTTACGAACACCCGGGCTCGGGCGAGACGATCGACAATTGCCAGCACATCCTCCTGGGCTGCTGCACCAATCTGCAAAGCTTGCTGCGCCGGGTGGGCCGGGAGAATGCCGTTGCCTGGACCAGCACCCTTACGTACATCGAGCCGGGCGGCCGCCGCAGTGTTGTTCGTCCTTCGGCGCTGCCTGCGCCATTCGGGTCCACGCCCTCATTCCTCAACGCGCGCTGCTTTTCCCGCGCTGACAAGCGTGCCATCGCCCGCGGTCTGCGGCAATTCTTTGCCGGCTACCCGGCGGACGTGCCCGGCGGCGAATCGTTTCTTGCCTGGGCGCGAAGGCACGGGCAAACCCCGGGCGCGCTGAAACGCTTCTGGGAGCCGATCCTCAAATCGGCGCTCAATGATGACCTTGACCGCGTGTCGGTTCACTACGCGGGCAAGGTTCTGCGGGATTCATTTCTCAACTCCGCGGAGGCCGGCCACATTGGTGTGCCCTTGCTGCCCCTCTCGGAGATGTACTCGGGCGCGGCGAACTACATCGAGGCGCTTGGCGGCACCGTGCACCTGCGGACCGGCGTTGAAGGGCTGGAGCAGACTGCCGAGGGGTGGCGTGTTTCGACCGGTAAGGGCGCGTTGCACATCTTTGACGACGTTGTCCTCGCACTGCCGTTTGAGGCCGCGAAGCGGTTCCTCCCGATGCTGCCCGCCGGTGGCGACCGCGACGCACTCGCCTCCAGCCTCCGCCGCTTCGAGCACGTGCCGCTCGCCGGCGTGCATCTCTGGTTCGACCGCGAAGTGACCGAGCTGCCGCATGCCGTGCTGCTTGACACAACGATCCAGTGGATGTACCAGCGAGACAAGCTGATCCCGGCAACGTCGGGGCAGGGCAGTGGCAGTCATCTGGAACTGGTCATCAGTGTCGCGCGAGCACTCGTGCCTATGTCGCAGCGCGAAATCATCGACCTTGCCCTCCGCGAACTGGCGCTCTTTTTCCCTGCGGTCAGCGAGGCGAAGCTTGTAAAAGCTGTCGTCACCAAAGAGGTCCGCGCAACTTTTGCCGTTCCGCCCGGGCTTGACGCGCACCGGCCCGGCGCGCGCACCGCCTGGCCTGGCCTGTTCCTTGCCGGCGACTGGACCGCTACCGGATGGCCGGCGACGATGGAGGGTGCGGCTCGCTCGGGTTTCCTTGCAGCCGAGGCTGTCACCGGCGGGCGCGAGCGCTTCCTCGTCCCCGACCTGCCCGCGCGCGGGCTCATGCGTTTTTTCGGCTAACTTCGGTGAAGCCTCATCAAAAAACGCCCGGCAAGCTGCCGGATAAAATGAGCCTGCAACCAGGAGGGCCCGTTTGGCCGAAGCCAGTAGTTCGCATCAGCTCATCGAAAATCACGGAATCATCGGCAATCTGCGTTCGGCGGCCGTGATCTCGATCGAGGGAACGATCGACTTTTTCTGCTATCCCCAGTTCGACTCCCCGACGATCTTCGCAGCCCTGCTCGACGGGGAAAAGGGCGGTTCATTCCGCATCGAGCCGCAGATGGAAAACGTGCGCTACAAGCAGATGTACCTGCCGGAAAGCAACATCCTGCTGACCCGCTATCTGTCCGACGACGGCGTGGCCGAGGTGGTCGACTTCATGCCGATGGAAGACAGCCAACTCAAGCCCGCCTACGCGCACCAGATCATCCGTTCGGTCCGCGTCATCAAGGGTTCAGTCCGCTTCAAAGTACGGTGTGCGCCGCGCTTCGACTACGCGCGCGGTACACACAAGGTCTGCCAGGAAGAGAACTCGATCTGCTTTCGTCCCGAGACGGAGGGCTTCGATTCCATGGCGCTGCTCGCGACCGTTCCGATGGAAGTTGACGGCCTGGATGCAGTTGCCGACTTCACCGTCGCGAAGGGCGAAAGAGCTGTGTTTGCTTTCGGTTCGATCAATCCGGAAGAGCAAGGCCCCTCCAGAGTGCTCGACCAAGACCATGCCAACCGCTCATTCGAGGTCACATTACAGTACTGGCGCGAGTGGCTCGGCAAATCTACGTACAAAGGCCGCTGGCGCGAGATGGTCAATCGATCGGCGCTGGTGCTCAAGCTGCTGTCCTCGCACGAGCACGGCTCGAGCATAGCCGCAGCCACGTTCGGCCTGCCGGAAAAGGCCGGAGGCGGCCGCAACTGGGATTACCGCTACACCTGGATTCGCGACTCGTCGTTCACCCTGTATGCGTTGGTTCGCCTTGGCATGTCCGGAGAGGTGCGCGCGTACACGCAGTGGCTGCGGGCCCGCTTTGATAGTGCGTTCAACGCCGAGTTCGACGAAGATGGCCCACTGCGGATCATGTACCGGTCCAATGGCGGCAGCGACCTCGAAGAGACGGAGTTGACCCACCTTGCGGGCTACAAGCAGTCCCGACCGGTGCGCATCGGCAATGGGGCGAATCGCCAGTTGCAGCTCGATATCTATGGCGAGATGATGGACTCCATTTATCTCTCGACCAAGTACACGACCGGCATTCCAAAAGAGGGCTGGCGTCGCATGATCCGGGTGATGGAGTGGATCAGAGATAACTGGAAGCGCCCGGACGAGGGCATCTGGGAGGTGCGCGGCGGGCGCAAGCATCTGCTCCACTCGCGGCTCATGTGCTGGGTCGCGTTTGACCGGGTGATTCGCATGGCGGAGAAGCGCTCACTCGACGGCCCGACTGAAGAGTGGCTCCAGACGCGGCGGGAGATCGACGACGACATCTTCAATAACTTCTGGGATGACGAGCTGCAGTCGTTCGTGCAGGCGCAGGGG
>CAXTSA010000006.1:26655-26950 GCA_964246755.1 uncultured Acidobacteriaceae bacterium | reverse complement strand
GGCCCCACTGCGCGGCTGCCGCGGCGCTCCAGAGGCTCGACCCCAGCAGCCAAACCTCCGGGCCGCCCGGCGAGGCGGGCGAGATCTGGATTCTGCCGAAAGGGTGCCCGGGCGGGAACCCTTCGCCCTGCCCCAGCCATGCGAACAACTCCGCCATCTGCTCCGGGAAATCATCGGCGGAGTTCCCCAGGGATGCGGCCTTGCGGTCACGCCGCAGGGCTTGCGACTCGATGGGGCCGCCGCCCGGCGCCCGGCCCACCCCCCGGTCGAAGCGGCCGGGGAAGAGCGCGTCACC
>CAXTSA010000006.1:0-26645 GCA_964246755.1 uncultured Acidobacteriaceae bacterium | reverse complement strand
CGAGGTCGACCCGGCCGGGGTACATGGCATGGAGCGTCATGAAAGTCTCGGCGACTTTCATCGGCGAATAATGCGGCAGCATGATGCCGCCCGAACCGATACGAATCGTACGGGTTTCAGCGCCGATGCGCGCGAGCACCACCTCCGGCGCTGAGCAGGCCAAGGTTTGCATCGCATGGTGCTCCGACATCCAGAAGCGCGTGTACCCCAGCGCCTCGGCGTGCTGCGCCAGCTCGACCGAGCGAGCCAGCGCCTCGCCCGCGGTCGAACCCTCCGCAACCGGCGACTGGTCCAATACCGAAAGCCGAACTCCCTGTCTACTCACAGCGTGAACCCCTCTCGCGCGCCTCTTTGGCGCTTTCTTCAAATAGATGTGCGGCAAAGGGGAAGGGAGCAGAAGCGCTGGCCGGCAATGGGACACTCACCAGGACGGGAGACCGCGAATGCTATACTGCGGCTGCCCATGACCGAACGGATATCAGCCACCAGCTTCTACGCAAGCACCGCACCGGGCATTGAGGTGAGTACGGGTTCGGCGCCGAGCACCTACACGCATACCGGGCGGCCGCTGTGCGTCGACCTTGACGGCACCCTGGTCAAGAACGACACCCTGGTCGATGCCCTGCTCCTGATGGTTCGCACCCATAGCCGTGAGCTGCCGCGCATCCCCGGCTGGATTGTGAAAGGCAAGGCCACGCTGAAGCGCGAGGTAACCGAGCGGGTGCAGCTGGACGTGGCACATCTGCCGTATAACCAGCCTCTGCTGCACTTTCTCGAGCAGCAGAAAGGCCTGGGCCGCAGCCTGTACCTAGCGACCGGAGCCGACCGCGCCTTGGCAGAGCGCGTGGCCGGCCATCTGGGTATTTTCGACGGCGTGCTCGCGAGCGATGGCCGGACGAACCTGACGGGCCACAATAAGCTAGCCTCGTTTCAGCAGCGCTTCGGCGAGGGCGGCTACGACTATGTCGGCAATGCTAGGCCCGATGTGCCCCTGCTGACGCACGCCGGCACCGCCATGGTGGCCAACCCGGACGGTGCGCTGCGCCGTGCCATGCGTGAGCGCCGCTTTACCCCCGAGCAGCAATTCATCGACCGCACCTCACCGCTCAAGGCGCTTCGCCGGGCCACACGGGTGCACCAGTGGGCCAAGAACGTCCTGATATTCGTGCCGCTGCTGCTGGCGCATGCGCTGCATCTGCGGACCTTTCTGCAGGCGCTGGCCGGCTTTGTCTGCTTCTCGCTTTGCGCGTCGTCCACCTATATAGTGAACGATCTGCTCGACATTGAAGCCGACCGCCGCCACCCGCGCAAGCGCCGGCGCCCCTTCGCCGCGGGCGACCTGCAGGGCAAGACCGGCGTCCTGCTCTCGGGCGCGCTGCTGCTTTTGTCCTTCGCTGTCGCCGCTTTGCTTCCCGGTAAATTTCTGGCCTACCTGCTGCTTTACCTGGTCACCACGCTATCCTACTCGCTCTATCTCAAGCGCATCGTGCTGGTCGATGTGGTGCTGCTTTCGGGCCTGTACACCCTGCGCCTGCTGGCCGGGGCCGCCGCGACCTCCATCCTTATCTCCCCGTGGCTGGCAGGTTTTTCCATCTTTCTGTTTCTCAGCCTGGCCTTCGTGAAACGCTTTTCCGAGCTGCAGAACATCCGGGCCGCCGGCCAGGTCCCTTCTAACGGTCGTGGCTATCTGCTGAGCGACACAGAGCAGATGCGCTCCTTCGGCACTGCCAGCGCCTATGCCTCGGTCGTGGTGTTTTCGCTCTACATCAGCGGGCGCGATGTGACCGGGCTCTATGCGCACCCGCAACGCATGTGGCTCATGACGCCTATCATGATCCTATGGATCAGCCGCGTGTGGCTGCTGGCCAGCCGGGGCGAGCTCGATGAAGACCCGGTGATCTTCGCCGTGACAGATCGCATGAGTCTGCTGCTGGGCTTCGTCGCGGTCTGCGTGGTGCTGCTGGCCACCGTTTAGCAGCGACTCATCTTTGAGCGCGCGACGCGCTCCAACGTACCTAAAAAGGAACTCCACCATGGCCGAAATCACGGCAGAAGTGACAACGAAACCCGCAGCGAAGGCGCCGTTCGAGTCCTGGGGCCGCTACCCCAAGCTCCAGGCCGAACTGCGGCCCCTCAGCTGGACCACCGACTTCCCTCCGCGCGAGCTGCCCGCGGGCCGCATGCTGCCGGTCGGCGCCGGCCGCTCCTACGGTGACGTGTGCCTGCTGGAGGACGGAACCCTGCTCCACGCTCGCGGGATGGACCACATGCTGCACTTCGATCCCGCGACCGGCATCCTGCGGTGCGAGGCCGGCGTCACGCTGGCCGAGATCCTGGACTTCGCCGTGCCGCTCGGATTCTTTCTGCCCGTCACCCCGGGCACCAAGTATGTGACGGTCGGCGGCGCGATCGCGAACGACATCCACGGCAAGAACCACCACATCGCCGGCACCTTCGGCTCGCATGTGCTGCGGTTTGAGCTCGTCCGCTCCGACGGCTCGCACATCATCTGCTCCACGAGGGAAAACCGCGACTGGTTCGCAATGACGATCGGAGGGATGGGGCTGACCGGCCTGATCACCTGGGCCGAGGTGCGGCTGCGGCCCATCGTTTCGCGCGGCATCAACTATCGCGGCGACAAGTTCGTCGGCTTCCAGGAGTTCCTCGAGATCTCCCGCGCGGCCTCCAATGTCGAGTACACGGTCGCCTGGATCGACTGCGTTTCGACCGGCAAGAACTTCGCGCGCGGCATTTTCATGCAGGGGACCCACTCGGAAACGCCCGCACCGCTCTCCCGGTCCAAGGAGCCAAAGCTGGTCTTCCCCATCGACCTGCCGGAATTCGCGCTGAACAAGTACGCTATCGGTCTGTTCAACTTCGCCTACTACAACAAGCAGCGCAAGAAGACCGTGACCTCGGTTGTCGATTACGAGCCGTTCTTCTACCCCCTCGATGCGGTGCTCAAGTGGAATCGCATGTACGGGAAAAAGGGCCTGCTGCAGTTCCAGAACGTGCTGCCCTGGGACGAAGACCAGCGCGGGCTGACCGAGATCATGAAGGCGATCACGAAATCCGGCCTGGCCTCTTTCCTCGCGGTGCTCAAGGTCTTCGGCGATGTTCCCTCTCCCGGCGTTTTGTCGTTTCCCAAACCGGGTATCACGCTGGCGCTCGACTTTCCCATTCGCGAGGAAGTCTCGTTCGACCTGCTGGACCGGCTCGCTTCGATCACACTTGAGCATGGGGGACGGATGTATCCGGCCAAGGACGCGCGCATGACGGCAGCCCAGTATCAGGCGTTCTACCCTGAGTGGGAGCAATTCTCCGCGTATGTCGACCCTGCGTTCGATTCGGCGTTCTGGCGACGGGTAACCGGCCGTGGCTAAGCGGAACGCCGGACGCGGGCCTGCCGTCCCGCAAAAAATCCTCATTCTGGGTGCCACCTCCGCCATTGCCCAGGCCACCGCACGGTTACTCGCCGATCGCGGCGCCAGCTTCTTCCTGGTCGCGCGCGACCCCTGGAAGCTACAGGCCGTGGTCGGCGACCTGCAGACGCGCGGCGCCAAGACCGTGTATTCGCTCGCGCTCGACCTCGACAACCTGGACGAGCACGCCGCGATGCTCGATTCCGCTGTGCAGATTCTGGGCTCGATCGACCTGGCCTTGCTGGCCCACGGCGTTCTGGGCGACCAGTCCGCCGCCGAGCGAGATGCCCGGGTGGCAGAAGCGATTCACCGGACGAATTTCGTTTCTCCCGCGTCGCTGATTACTTGGCTGGCCAGCTACTTTGAGAGTCGCGGCGCGGGCTGCCTGGCCGTCATCTCCTCGGTTGCCGGCGATCGCGGCCGCAAGAGCAACTACGTGTACGGCGCGTCGAAGGGCGCCTTAAACGTCCTGCTCGACGGGGTTCGCAACCGGGTCGACCGGTCCGGCGCCCACGTGCTGACGATCAAGCCCGGCTTTGTCGCGACCCCTATGACCGCCCATCTTCCGCGCGGACCCTTATTTGCCGAGCCGCGGACGATCGGGCGCGGCATCCTACGCGCGGTTGCCCGCCGCCAGGATACCGTCTACTTGCCGGGCTTCTGGCGTCCGATCATGTTTGCTGTGCGCAGTGTGCCGGGGCGCGTTTTCAAGAACATGAACATGTAATCGCCTTTCAGGACGCTCGCCCCTCCAGCAATGCAGGAAAACAGCGTCCTTGTTCCACCCTGCTGCGTCTACATGACAAGCCAAACCATGACATATGCTCGACTGCGTTTCCACTCTCGCAGTTGGGCCTGAGCAGGCGGCCTCCTGTGGGGAGGAAGCTCGCCCCTGGACGCACTCTTTTTATCGCCGCAGTACACTTCCCTTAGCTGCGCCGGATGGGCGCCTCGCCTGGAGAACCTGACGACTCATGTGGATTGTTCGCCTCGCACTGCGACGGCCCTATACCTTTGCCGTACTGGCGCTGATGCTGCTGATCATCGGCCCTATCGCGATCGTGACCACCCCGACCGATATTTTTCCCAATATCAACATCCCGGTCGTTGCGATGATCTGGAACTACACGGGCCTTTCGCCCGAGCAGATGGCCAATCGCATCGTGCTGCTTTCTGAGCGCACCCTGACCACCACCGTCAACAACATCGAGCACATTGAGTCGCAGTCACTCAACGGCATTGGCGTGATCAAGATTTTTTTTCAGCCGAACGTAAATATCGCCGACGCCAATGCCCAGGTTACCGCCATCGCGCAGACCCAGCTCCGGCAGCTGCCGCAAGGCACCACGCCGCCGCTGATCCTGCAGTACTCCGCCTCGAGCGTACCGATCATCCAGCTCGGGTTGTCCGGACAGGGTCTCAGCGAGCAGCAGCTCAACGACTTCGGCCTGAACTTCATCCGCACCCAGCTCGTCACCATCCCGGGCGCCGGCATCCCCTATCCGTACGGCGGCAAGCAGCGCCAGGTGCAGGTCGACCTCAACCTGCAGGCGCTCCAGTCCAAGGGGCTGGCGCCGGCTGACATCGTCTCGACCATCTCCACGCAGAACCTCATCCTGCCCTCCGGCACCATGAAGGTGCAAGGATTCGAGTACTCGGTCGAGACCAACTCCGCGCCGTCCACCATCCAGGGCCTGAATGACCTGCCGATTCGCTCTGTGAACGGCAACATGGTGTACATCCATGACGTGGCGCACGTCCGCGACGGCTTTCCGCCGCAAACCAACATCGTGCGGGTCGATGGCCAGCGGGCGTCGCTTTTGTCCGTCATCAAGACCGGCGAGGCCTCCACACTCGACATCGTGGCCGGCATTCGCTCGCACTTGCCCGGCTTGCAGACCCAGCTTCCGCCGCAGCTCAAGATCACCCCGCTCGGCGATCAGTCGATCTTTGTCCGCGCTTCAATCAGCGGCGTCGCCCGCGAGGGCATCATCGCGGCCTGTCTGACGGCGGTCATGATCCTGCTCTTTCTCGGGTCGTTTCGCTCGACTATTATCATCGCGGTTTCCATTCCGCTGGCTATCATCTCGTCCCTGCTCGCGCTCTCGGCGCTCGGCGAAACGATCAACATCATGACACTCGGCGGCCTGGCGCTTGCCGTCGGCATCCTGGTCGACGATGCGACGGTCGAGATCGAAAACGTGAACCGCAACCTGGAGCTGGGTAAGGCCACCGAGCAGGCGATCCTCGACGGCTCCGGCGAGATCGCGGTGCCGGCGCTGGTGTCCACTATCTCGATCTGCATCGTATTCGTGCCGATGTTCTTCCTGAGCGGGGTCGCGAAGTACCTGTTCGTGCCTCTGGCGGAAGCGGTTATCTTTGCGATGCTGGCGTCCTACTTTCTGTCCCGCACGGTCGTGCCCTCCATGGCCATGTACCTGCTCAAGGAGCACACCGAGGAGGAAGCGCAGGCCAAGGCGCGCAGCAGGAATCCCCTGGTCCGCTTCCAGAACGGGTTCGAGCATGGCTTTGAGCGCTTCCGCAAGGGATATCAGAGCATTCTGGAGCTCTGCATCGCCCGCCCCGCCGTGTTTACGCTGCTGTTCTTCGGTTTCACGCTCACTTCGGCCGCGCTGCTGTTTCCTTTCCTCGGGCAGGACTTCTTCCCCTCGACGGATGCCGGCCGCTTCACGCTCCATGTGAGGGCTCGTACCGGCACCCGCATTGAGGACACGGCGAACCTCTGCGACAAGATCGATCGCACCATCCGGGAGCTCATCCCGGCCAAGGAACTCACGACCATCATTGACAATATCGGCCTGCCTTACTCCGGCATCAACCTGACCTATTCGAACTCCGCGCCGATTGGCCCGGGGGACGCCGATATCCAGGTCTCGCTCGCGCAGAAGCACCACCCGAGCGAACTGTATGTGCAGAAGCTGCGCAGCGAACTGGCCTCGCGCTTCCCCGGCACAACCTTTTACGAGCTGCCGTCGGACATGATCACGCAGATCCTCAACTTCGGCCTGCCCGCGCCGATCGATATCCAGATCTCCGGGCCGAATCTTGAAGGCAATCGCGAGTTCGCAACCAAGCTGCTGTCCCAAATCCGCTACGTGCCGGGCACCGCGGACCTGCGCATCCAGCAACCGTTCAACAACCCGCGCCTGTTTGTGGATGTGGACCGTACCAAGAGCGCGCAGCTTGGGCTACGGCAAAACGATGTCGCGCAAAGCCTGCTTTCGGCCACCAGCGGCTCGTTTCAGACCTCGCCGACGTTTTTCCTCGACCCGAAGAACAACGTTTCCTACAACATCGCCGTGCAATCGCCGCAGTACAACCTCGACACGCTGAACGATCTGGCGAATATCCCGATTACGGCCAGCGGGGGCGCACTCTCCGGCAATGGGAGTTCAGGGTCCAGCAGCTCGGCGTACCCGGTTGCCGGAGGCACCGCACCGTCCTCGCTCGCCGCGATCATGCCGCAAAGCTCCATCACCGGGCCGCGCCCGCCGCAGATTCTCGGCAATCTCGCCTCCTTTACGCAGGGTGCGGAGATGGCCACTGTTTCGCACTACAACATCGCGTCGGCCATCGACATCTACGGCAACGTAGTCAACAGCGATCTGTCGAGCGTCGACAACCGGATCGAAAAAATCATCGGGCAGCTCAGAAATCAGCTTCCCCGCGGGTCGCGCCTCACGGTGCGCGGGCAGGTGCAGACCATGCACTCGTCGTTTCAGGGCCTCTACTACGGGCTCGCATTTTCGATCGTGCTTGTGTATCTGCTCATCGTGGTGAACTTCCAGAGCTGGCTTGACCCGTTCATCATCATCGCGGGGCTGCCTGCCGCGCTTTCCGGCATCGTGTGGTTCCTGTTCCTCACGGGCACCCACGTCAGCGTTCCGGCGCTAACGGGCGCGATCATGTGCATGGGCGTAGCCACGTCGAACTCGATCCTGGTCATTTCGTTCGCGCGCGACCACCTGGAGCAGCATCCGGGCGAGGCTACCGAGTCGGCGATCGCGGCCGGGATCACGCGGTTTCGCCCCGTGCTGATGACCGCGCTCGCCATGATCATCGGCATGGTACCGATGGCGCTCGGACTGGGCGACGGCGGCGAGGAGAATGCGCCGCTCGGCCGCGCGGTGATCGGCGGCCTGCTGTTCGCGACCGTGTCCACACTCTTCTTTATCCCCACGTTTTTCTCGGTCGCGCATGGCCGGCTGGAGCGCAAGCGAGTGGAGCGTGAGCAGAAAAAACACGCGCGCGAGGAGCAAAACGGGCAGCGGGGCGCACACCCGGGCCAGGAGAACGCAACTGCATGAGCACCGAACAGCAACCGCAATCCCCGCATGATCGCCCAAACAGCCAGTCAAAGAACAAGCCGAAGAACGACAAAGATGGTGCCCCGAAGCAGGAAGGCAGCGTTGAGCGCCAAAAGCCGCTGTCGACCGGCAGGGCGGTCACGCTCATCCTGGTCGGACTGGTCCTGGCTGTGCTGCTGGGGGTACTCGGCATCGTTCCACGCTTGCGCGCGCAGAAGCACCTGCAGCAAACGACGGCTGCCGAGGCGGCGCCGGACGTACTGGTCGCGAAGCCCACGGTGGGCAAGCCGGAAGATACGCTGCTGCTGCCCGGCGCACTGCAGGCCTACATGGACTCGCCGATCTACGCCCGCACCTCGGGCTACCTCACGCACTGGTATGCCGATATCGGCGCCCACGTGCACAAGGGCCAGCTGCTGGCCGTCATCGAGAGCCCGGAGGTCGATCAGCAGCTGAACCAGGCTCGCGCCGATCTGGCGACCGCCGAGGCCAATGCGCGCAATGCCGCGACCCAGGCCAAACGATATCGGGACCTGCTCGCGCAGGACGCCGTCTCCGCGCAGGACACGGATAACTTTGTCACGAGCCAGCTTTCCAGCAACACCCAGGTACAGAGTGCGAAAGCTAACGTGGACCGGCTGGTGCAGCTTACCGGTTTCGAGCAGGTCACGGCTCCCTTCGATGGCGTGATCACCGCGCGCAGCGTCGATGTCGGCCAACTGATCAACGCCGGAGCGGGCGCTGGGGCACAGCTTTTCGAGGAAGCGCAGGTCCAGACGTTGCGCGTCTACGTCTCCATCCCGCAGGTGGATTCGCTGGGCGCCAAGCGCGGCACGGCGGCGCAGATCGCGCTCGCCGAATACCCGGGCAAGACCTTTACCGGCCACATCGTCCGCACCGCCAACTCCATCGACCCCAATACCCGGACCCTGCTGGTCGAGATCGATGTGGACAATCGCAAAAGTCAGTTGATGCCGGGCGCCTATGGGGAGGTCACGCTGCACCTGAACACGGAAGTCGCCAGCATGGTCATCCCGGTGCCCACTATGATTTTTCAGACGCAGGGCTTGCAGGTCGCCACGGTTGTCAACGGCAAGGCCAAGCTGGTGCCCATCACGATCGGGCAGGACGACGGCCGCGTGATCCAGGTGGTCTCCGGGCTGACCGCCGACTCCGAAGTGATCCAGAACCCGCCCGACTCCATTTTGGACGGCGAGGCCGTGCATGTGGTGCAGCCAAACCAGGCCGCCGGCAGCGCGGGTGGGAACAACGCCGCAGGCAGCAACGCCGCGCAACAGCAGACCGGTTCGCGGCAGTCGGGCCAGCAGGTAAACGATGAGCAGTAATAGCAGAGCGGCAGCGTCTCCGGCGGTGGAGGCAAGCACTGATGCTCGCCCGTGTCTTCCAAGTTGCCGATGGCCTCGGTCCCTCATCCGGCTTGCCTGCAGGCAAGGGCAGGTCCTCTGGCGCAAGCGACGCCGCTTGGAAGGACCTGGCTCGCCTTGGCCTTCTCGCTTTCGCTTGCCTCGCCCTGTCCGGCTGCACAGTGGGCCCGAACTATCACCGTCCCATATCCGCGCCGCCGGCGCTTACCTATCGCGAACTGCCGCCGCCGCCCGGCGACTGGAAGCCGGCCGTGCCCGCCGATGCGCTGGCCCGCGGCGAGTGGTGGCTGCTGTTTGGCGACCCCGCGCTGACCGACCTGGAAGGCCGCCTCACTTCCGGCAATCTGCAGATCCAGGTCGCGCTTGAGAACTACAACGCCGCCAGCGCGGCCGTGCGCCAGGCCCGCGCCGACTACTACCCCACGCTTTCACTGGGACCCAGCATTACGCGGGACCGGCTTTCCATCCACCGGCCTACCCTGAGCCCGACGTTGTCAACGCTTTCTCCCACGCAGTTCAATGACTTCAACCTGTCCGGCCAGGCGAGCTGGCAGCCTGACTTCTGGGGCCGCATCCGGCGCGAGGTCGAAGGCCAGCGCGCCAATGCGCAGGCGCTTGCGGCCGACCAGGCGAACGTCGAACTGTCGGTACGTACCGAGCTTGCGGTCGACTACTACCAGCTTCGCGGACTCGATGCCCAACAGCAGCTGCTCGATACCACTCTGGGCACCTACAAGGCCTTTCTCGACCTGACGCAGCGCCGTTTCCGGGGCGGCGTTTCCACTGAGGCCGATGTGGCGCTTGCCCAGACCCAGCTGGCCACGACGCAGACGCAGGACACCGATGTCGCTGTTGCCCGCGCGCAGTACATGCATGCCATTGCCACGCTGCTTGGCGTGTCCGCGTCGTCGTTCAGCTTGCCGTCTATGCCGCAGAACACGAGCGTGCCGACGATCCCGGCCGGGGTTCCATCGGAGCTGCTGGAGCGCCGGCCGGACATCGCCGCGGCCGAGCGCCGGGCCGATGCAGCCAATGCACAGATCGGGGTCGCGATCGCGGCCTACTACCCCAACATTTCGCTTACCGGCGGCGGCGGCTTTGAGAGCGGCGAGCCCGGCAACTGGGTCCAGGGCCCGAGTGAACTCTGGTCTGTCGGCGCATCCGCGCTCGAGACTGTGTTCGACGCCGGGCGACGTCGCGCCGTTACCGACCAGGCGCGCGCCAACTACCGCTCCAGCGCCGACAACTATCGCTTGACGGTGCTGACCGGCTTCCAGGAGGTGGAGGACAACCTGGCCGCGCTTCGCGTGCTGGACACGGAGAAGGGCTCCGCGGCACAGGCGGTGACCGCGGCCACGCGCTCGCTCACGCTCAGCACCAATCGCTACAAGGGCGGCGTGACCACGTACCTTGAGGTACTTACCTCGCAGCAGGCGCAACTTGCCAACCAGCGCACGGTGGAGGACATCACCACACGGCGGTTTGTCGCGAGCGTGCAGCTGGTCAGCTCGCTCGGCGGCGGCTGGAACGACACGAAACTGCCACGTCCGTAAAGCCTGGAATCGGGAAAGTGGATGCTTCGATTGACGAAGCAATCCGCTCGCGAGAGCCGTGCTTGGCTCAGGACCAAGGTCGATACAAGGTGCGGTTGCGGCTTGCCCTAGAATGGCACGAAGCAGGCCCAATGAAACGATCTCTCTTTGCTGACTGGCTCCTCGCCGATATCCGGCTCCCGAAAGGCGTCCATAGCCATCCGGAGCCCGAGTACTCCTGGTGGCGCGTGATGTGCCTTACCGGCGTGGACTACTTCTCGACCCTCGGCTATCAGCCCGGCATCGCTTTCCTGGCGGCCGGCCTTCTGTCTCCGATCGCTACGCTGGTTCTCGTCCTGGTGACCTTGTTTGCCGCGCTGCCACTTTACAGCCGCGTGGCCGAGGCCAGCCCCTATGGGCAGGGCTCGATCGCAATGCTCCAGAGCCTGTTTCCCAAGTGGGGCGGCAAGGTGTTCGTCCTGGTGCTGCTCGGTTTCGCCTCCACTGACTTCATCATCACGATGACGCTGTCCGCAGCAGACGCCGCCGCGCATTTCATCCATAACCCGTATGCGCCTTCCTGGCTGCACAGCCAGATGCTGGTTACCCTGCTGCTGCTCGCCATTCTCAGCGCGATTTTCCTGAAGGGGTTCAAAGAGGCGATCACCGTTGCTGTTGTGCTCGTCGGTGTCTACCTCGCGCTGAACGCGGTGGTTACCGTGGTGGCGATCCGGGAGGTGCTCGCGCACCCGGAGATGCTGCGCGCCTGGAGACACGCCCTGTTCGCGCAGCACCCAAGTCTGCTCGGGATGGTGGGCGTCTCCCTGATCCTGTTCCCCAAACTGGCGCTCGGACTTTCGGGCTTTGAAACCGGAGTGGCCGTCATGCCACTGATTCGAGGGAGCAAACAGGGTAGCGAGCAGGGTGGCAATCAGGGCGAGGATCTCGCGCTGCGCATTCACAATACGCGAAAGTTGCTGGCGACCGCAGCCGCCATCATGAGCGTTTTCCTGATGGCGACCAGTTTTGCAAGCACACTGCTGATCCCGGCGAAGGCATTCGCCGAGGGTGGCGCGGCGAACGGCCGGGCCATGGCGTACCTGGCTCACCAGTACCTCGGGAACGGCTTCGGGACTGTCTATGACGCGTCGACGATCCTGATCCTCGCCTTTGCCGGCGCCTCCGCCATGGCCGGCCTCCTGAACCTGATACCCCGCTACCTTCCCCGCTTCGGCATGGCGCCGGAGTGGGCCCTGGCTTCGCGCCCGCTCGTGCTCGTTTTCATGTCCGTTGCCGTCATCGTGTCGGTGCTGTTCCATGCGAATGTCGATGCCCAGGGCGGCGCGTACGCGACCGGCGTGCTCGTGCTGTTCTCCTCCGCAGCCGTCGCTGTCACGATCGCGCTATGGCACAAGCCGCTACGCTGGGCCTACCTGCTCATTACAGCAATCTTTCTTTACACCACGGCGCTCAACATTTATGAGCGGCCGGAGGGACTAAAGATTTCCTCGTGCTTCATCCTGGTGATCATCGCGACTTCCCTTCTCTCGCGCGCGCTCCGCTCGACAGAGCTTCGCATCACGGGGGTGGAGCTTTCTCCCGAAGCCGTCGCCATGCTCGCCGAGGACGAGGACCAGGTGATGCGCGTGATTGCCCGCTCACCCCGTCCGAGCTATGAAAACGAGACGGCGGAAGAGCTCGACGCCATCGATTGTTTTGTTCGCGAGCGCTACGGCCTAACCGCGGACGAGTGCCTCTACTTCTTCGAGATCACGCACACCGACGCCTCGGAGTTTGAACACACCCTGTGCGTGGAAGGGCGGCGGCTGGGCAGGAACAAAATCCTGTTCGCGAAGAGTCCGGTGATCGCCAACTCCATCGCGGCGCTGCTGATCGAACTGGAGCACCGCACCGGCAAGGTCCCCCACGGGTATTTCAAGTGGAAGGAAGGCAATCCGGTATGGAATGTGATCCAGTTCCTGTTTCTGGGCGAGGGGGATACGGCGCCCGTCGCGCATGAAGTGCTTCGCCGGGCGATTTCAGACGCGAACCGCCGGCCCATTGTGCACGTTAGCTAGAGCATTTCTCCTGTAGGAGTAAAGGGAACCGCGACTGTGCGCGTGGCTTTTCCGTCGGGAAAAGCCACATCCTGTGAATCTCACCACTCCACAGCAACAGGAGAGATGCTCCGAGGTTGTGCTTTCACCGGCTCCAGCACCGTGTCGCACATCCGTTCGGCATAGGTGCCGCGCATGGAGCTACGTCCGCAGAAGATGTGGGTTGGCCGATAGCCATGCTGTTCAAAGTAACGCGCCACACCAAATCCGTCGCCCAGCATCACGCCCGGTTCCGGTAGTGACGCTGCCGCCCAGTCTCGCGTCACCTCGGCATCCGGGCCGGGTTCCACCGTACTTACCACGACGAACTGGGGGTGTCGCGCCAGATCGTCACGAACCATGCTGTGATTGCGCATCGCCGTGTTCCAGTACCAGTAGCGGTGAAGCGGCTGATTGAAATAGATATTGCGATCAAAGTACAGCAGCGGAGCCGAGCTGAAGTAGTAGTACCCCGCCACCAGCGTTCCTGAACCGGGCGCACCCACGCTGCGCGATTTGAGATATTCGGCTGTCATGGCGGCCGGCGCATAAGGCCGCCTGTAATCTTGGGCCAGTGCAAACGCGGTCCACCCGATCTGCTCGACGCACACCAGAAGAAACAGCAGTGCGGTCGCACGCCGCACCCACCCCTGCACTCCGGGAACGGACGTTTCCCCTATCAGCTCCGTTCGCCTGGGCCAGGTCAACCACGCGCTCACAACGAAGGCTGTCAGCAGCGTGCCCGCATGCCGCGGCGCCAGGTACAACGAGCTGAACACCGCTGCCATCAGCGCCCATGGCACCAACCCCAGCGCGCGCCGCCCGGCAAACGCCTGCGCCGTCACCGCCACTACCATCAGCCCATACGGCAAAAGTCCGATCGGCCCTGTGGCTCCCGCAAACTGTTTGTCCGGCCGCTGCCGTCGCACACCGAACGCCTGCGCTGCGATCCCGGCCACAAGCAGCAGCGCCAACACCCGGATTCTCGAGAGCGGGAAGGTAATGATCCCAAGGATCCGCGCCGCCCTGTTCCACACCTTTGCCGCGCCATGCCGCACATGCACCGGCACCGGCGCGGGCTCGAGACCGCCCATTGTCAAGCTGGTGACCGGTGGTGGAGGCGGACTGCCATGGATGCCGAGCGACTCCTCAACCTTTGCCAGCGAACGGTAGAGATTGTTGCCTGCAGAAAAATCGACATCGCGCGCGGGCGCCATGGTGAGGGCCGCCGCAACCCACAATGCCAGCAGCAGGGCCATCGCCGGGACACTGTAGAGAAAACGACGACCCCAGAGCACCCCCGCTACCGCGGCCAGTCCAGCCGAAAGGATCACGCCGTGCACGGAGAGGTTCGCGAGCAAACCGAGCAGCAACGCCAGGCCGAACGGACGCGGACGCGTGCAGCGCAGCAGCGCCGCCGCGGGAAATGCGAGGATCGCGAACAGACAGTAAGACCGCGCCACCACCCCGTCCTGAAAGAGCAGAAAGAACGTGAACGGCAGCAGCAGCCGTAGGACGCGAGGAAATGGCGCGTACCCGAGCAGCACCGCCATCGCGGCGGCTTCCACGCCTGCGACGATCCAGCGCATGCCGTTGAAGGACACGTGCAAGGCCTGGAGCAGCTTCAGAAACGCATGCCACAGACCGCCCGTGCCCTCGTAGTGCAGGCTGTGCAAAAACAGGGTGTGCCAGCTCACGCCGTCGGCCAGCATCCAGGCTTGCGCCTCATCGGCCCAGGGCACGTGCTGGTGAACGGCAAAGCCCGTGACTGCGCACCACAGGAGCAGCGCCAGCGTTTCAGCGGTGCCCCAGCGTGGTGGTTCGCCGTCTTTGCCCCTTACCGGGGAGACGGCAGAGAATCGCGCGAGCCGGAGCATGGCTGCTGTGATTCAGAAAGAGCCCGGAAGGAGGTCTTCTCGCCTGCCTGCGCGGATTCTGACGCCCTCGCCGTTCGCAGCATCTTTGTTAATCGCGTCCTTTTACACAAGGAAAAAGCCCGGACAAGGCCGGGCTTTTCTTTCGATTAGGCGAGATTACGTGCCTTCCGACCAGCCCGCCAGGTACTCCTGCTGCTCCGGCGTAAGGACGTCGAGATCGACATGCATGGACTCGAGCTTAAGCTTGGCCACGCGCTTGTCGAGGTTCTCGGGCACCGGATACACCGTCTTCTCGAGGTTCTTGTACTCGGCCATCAGGTACTCGGCGGCCAGCGCCTGGTTGGCGAAGCTCATATCCATCACGCTGGCCGGGTGGCCTTCGGCAGCGGTCAGGTTGATCAACCGACCCTCGCCCAGCAGGCACACCATGCGTCCATCGGCGAGCGTGTACTCTTCCACAAATTGCCGCGCCGTGCGGTGCTTGGTTGAAAGCGACTCAAGCGCCGGGATGTCGATCTCCACATTGAAGTGCCCGGAGTTCGCGACCAACGCGCCGTTCTTCATAACCTCGAAGTGCTCCTTGCGGATCACGCTTTTATTTCCCGTGAGCGTCACGAAAATATCGCCCACCTTCGCTGCTTCTTCCATCGGCATCACGCGGTAGCCGTCCATCACGGCTTCGAGCGCCTTGGTCGGGTCGATCTCCGTCACGATGACCTGCGCGCCCATGCCGTGCGCACGCTGCGCAAGGCCGCGACCGCACCAGCCGTAGCCCGCGACGACAAAAGTCGACCCGGCGATCAGAGCGTTGGTGCAGCGGATCACACCGTCGAGCGTGGACTGGCCGGTGCCGTAGCGGTTGTCGAACATGTGCTTGGTCAGCGCGTCATTGACCGCGACGACCGGGTAGCGCAGCACTCCATCCTTGGCCATGGCGCGTAGTCGGATCACGCCGGTCGTGGTTTCCTCAGTGCCCGCGATGACTTCGCCGAGCGCGTCCTGGCGCTTGGTGTGCAGCAGCGTGACGAGATCGCAGCCGTCGTCCATGGTGAAGTGGGGTTTGTGGTCGATGGCTGCCTGGATGTGCTTGTAGTAGCCCTCGTTATCGACTCCGTTAATAGCAAATGTCTTAATTCCGTACTCGGCTACCAGCGCGGCGGCGGTCTCGTCCTGGGTCGAGAGCGGGTTGGAGGCGCAGAGCGCGATATCTGCCCCGCCGTCGCGCAGCGCGAGCATCAGGTTTGCGGTCTCAGTGGTGACGTGGAGGCAGGCCGCGACGCGTACACCCTTGAGCGGCTGCGTCTGCTTGAACTCTTCGCGAATGCTCGCGAGCACCGGCATGGAAGCCCCGGCCCACTCGATGCGTTTCTTGCCTTCCGCGGCAAGGGAAAGATCTTTGACGTCGTGCTTGACGGGTGTCGCTTGGGCGTTCTCTGTCGGAACGGGTGCTGTGATCGTGGCCATAATGTCTTTGGGGGCGAAGCAGCAGCGCAAGCCTGCGCGTACAGCTTAGCCGGGAATCTCCTCTTGTGCGTAGGATACATGGGCGAGCGAAGCCGTTGTGTCGCGCCCGCTTTACTGCAACAGAGGGGAGCGGAGCTGGATCAAAGCTCCAGCCTTCGAGATGCGGTGAATCCGGGCTCCCGGAACGCGCTGCATGGAGGTAAGCTGACCCGTAGGAGAGGCGTTGCCATGAGAGAAGCAGGAGAAGCAAGCCCCAAAGCTCGCACGATTCGCGCCATGGCTCCGGAGATGGAATCGCTTGGGCTGGATTTTGGATTACTGCTGCTTCGCCTCTGGTTCGGCGTGGCGCTGTTTCTAAAGCATGGCTGGGAGAAGCCGGTCCATTTTGCCGCGATGGCCGCTCACTTCCCTGACCCGGTGCATATTGGGCCGGTGCCCAGCCTCGTGATCGCGATGCTCTCGGATGCGGTGTGCTCGTTGCTCGTCATCGTGGGGCTCGCGACCCGCTGGGCTGCGCTGTTTATCTTCGCGAATGTTTTTGTTGCTTGGGCGTTTGTGCACCATTTTCAGTTTCTGGCTCACGGCGCCGACCACGGCGAGCTGACGGTGCTGTATCTCGGTGCTTTTCTGGCGCTCGCGCTCACCGGCCCAGGACGGTTTTCTTTAGACGCCAGGCTCCTGCGCCGGTATCGCTGATTTGCCGTAGCGGCCTGTTCCCGGGCCCTCAGGCCGGCAGATGACAGATGTCAGGCGGAAGTACCTTCTTCTCGGTCCAGCACACGGAGCGTTCCGACGGTGAGCCGGTCCACTTCGAGCTCGCGAATTCTCAGGCGGCCAACGTCGCCGCGCATGACCGCGAGCCGTCCGATGGCCAAGGCTCCGACTGCCATCGCGCCCACCGCAAAGGCGGCTACCGCGAGGGCTGCAATGGCCACTGCGCCCACAGCCGTGGCACCCGTGCCCGTTGCGCCCTGCATTGTCACTGTTTTCAGGTTCTCTTTGATCACTGTGTCCCCACCCTTACCGTTCGCCTTACACCGCCGGTAACCGCAAATCGCCTCTTAGAAAAGACCCGGTTGTTTCCTGGGCTGCATGAGCCCGAAATGCTCGTAGGCCAAACGTGTCGCCACCCGCCCGCGCGGTGTGCGATCCAGAAAGCCTATCTGAATGAGGAATGGTTCGTACACCTCCTCAAGCGCGTCCTGCTCCTCGGACAGCGTCGCGGCCAACGTGTTGAGCCCGACAGGGCCGCCGTCGTATTTCTCAATGATGGTCAGGAGCAGCCGGCGGTCGAGCTCATCGAAGCCGTGCGCGTCTACTTCGAGCAGTTCGAGCGCGCCCATCGCGGTCTTGCGATCGATGATCCCAGTCCCGCGCACCTGCGCGTAGTCGCGCACACGGCGCAGCAAGCGATTAGCGATACGCGGGGTGCCGCGCGAGCGCATTGCGATCTCGGCGGCGCCGTCGGCGTCGATCGGGACGCCCAGCACCTCGGCCGAGCGCTCGACGACGAAGCGCAGTTCATCGTCGGTGTAGTACTCGAGCCGGAGCAGGATGCCGAAGCGTGAGCGTAGCGGCGAGCTCAGCAGACCGGGGCGCGTGGTTGCCGCGACGAAGGTGAACGGCTTGATGTCCATGACGTGGGTGCGCGCGCCGGGGCCTTGCCCGATGATGATGTCGAGTTTGTAGTCTTCGAGCGCGGTGTACAGCTTTTCTTCGAGCACCGGCTGCAGGCGGTGGATTTCATCGAGGAACAATACCTGGCGCTCGCGAACGTTGGTGAGGATCGCCGTGAGGTCGCCCTGGATCTGCAGGGCCGGCCCGGATGTCTGCTGGAAGCCGACGTCGAGCTCATTGGCCAGGATGGACGCGAGGGTAGTTTTACCCAGGCCCGGAGGCCCGAAGAGCAGGACGTGGTCGAGCGCCTCGCCACGGGCCCGTGCAGCCTGGAGTGCGATTTGCAACTGCTCTTTCGCTTTGGTCTGCCCAATGAACTCGCGCAGCAGGCGCGGCCGCAGTTTCAGTTCGAAGGAGTCCTCCTCGTCGGCGCGGGCGGCGGAGACGAGACGGTCCGGATTGTCGCCGTAGACTGCCATCGAAAACAAGTTTAACCGGCGAGGACGCGCTACATGGAATGACTGTGGCCCGCATGGGCTCCATGATGGTGCTCGCCGTGGGCGCCGTGATGATGGCCGTGTGCCTCGCCGTCGTTGCCCATCATGCGCAGCATGTCTGGGCCGCCAGTACGCAGAAAGCGCAGTACCAGCACCGCAGCCAGCAGCAGGAATGCGATATTGAGCCACGTCGTGTAATCCCAGTGCAGGCCCGGCTCCATGCCCATGGCACCGCCGCCCTGTGGATGCGCGGGCACCAGGTGCAGGAGGTGAAACAAGCTCTCCACCGCCAAGCCGGCGCCGGCCATCGCGGCGTAGAACGTAGCGAGCAGGAACGCGCTCATGCGCAGCCCGTAGTACTTGCGGTAGATGTTCAGGATGGGCAGGATGATCAGGTCCGCGAACAGGAAGGAGACCAGGCCGCCGAACGAGATGCCGCCGTGCCACAGGACCACCGCCAGCGGCACGTTGCCGACCGAGCACACGAAGGAGACGACCGCCACGAGCGGGCCGATGAACGGGCCTACCCAGAACGCCGGGGTGCCGATGCCGGACCCGTGCCCGGCGAGGAAAAACCGCGCCCACACGCCGGCCGGAACCCACACGGCCAGCGCGCCTGAGATCAGCAGGCCGACGGCGATATCGAGCCAGATCGAGGCCCAGTCCATGACGAAGAAGTGGCTGATGGCGGTGCGGCCTTTGGCGGAGAGAGCCCGCTGGGTCAGCGTACCTTCATGGACGCTCATGTCCATGGCCGCGTGGCCTTCCATGCGCCCCGGTACGCCGCGCTCGGCCTGCCGCTTGGCCGCGCGCACCAGCGCGGGCTTGAGAAACAGCCGGAACAGCAGCGCCAGCAGCGCGATCATGAGCGGGCCGCCGACAAATTCAGCGAGGGTGAACTGCCAGCCCAGCAGCACCCAGAGCAGGACGCCAAGCTCCAGCACCAGGTTGGTGGAGGCGAACTGAAACGCCATGCTCGAAGTAAAATCGGCGCCCTTCTGGAACATGGAACGTGCAAGCGCGACTGCCGCGTAGGAACAGGACGAGCTGGCCGCGCCCAGCCCGCAGGCTTTCGCAAGCGTCCGGCCGGAGTGATCGGGCAGCAAGCGGCTCATCTGCTCCTTCGACACCACTGCCTGAACGACGCCGGAAAGAAAGAAGCCCAAGATCAGCGCCCAAAGCATTTGCCAGCCCATGGTGCCGGCCATAGCCAGCGCCCGTAACAGCTCGTGGATCATGTTCATTCGCCTCTCCGCCTCTCAGTCCGCAAACAGCTTGCCGCAACAACTTGGATGGGCGCCAGGGAAAAAGGGGTGAAATTCCAACGCAAGGCGCCAGTCTTCCGGGCAGCTGAGCGGCTAAAGGAAGTGCCCACGGGTGGACAGTGCTGACCACTTTCGGACGCTCCGCTGGGAAGTTGGGAACCCGCGTACGCTGGGGAACGTATGCCATTGCTGAAGTTTTCGCCGGCTCAGGGTTTGGCTTTGAAGTGCATGTGTCTACGGCAGAAAAGGGGGAGACGCCATGCTGTCTCTGCTTCGCGACCTGAAAGTAGCCACGCGCCGCCTGCTTCAGTCTCCTGGGTTCGCATGCACCGCCGTGCTGATGCTGGCGCTCGGCATCGGAGCGACGACGGCAATCTTCTCGATCGTAGAGGCGGTGTTGCTGCGTCCGCTTCCCTTTCCCCACGCCGATCGGCTCGTCGTGGTGGCGGACATCCTTGAGGGTGCGGACGTAGGAGGGAACGGCGAGGCCGGCGTGACCGCTCCGGACATTCGCAACTACACGCGCGACACCCTTAGCTTTTCGGATCTAGGCGGCTACCAGAGGCTGAGTTATGAGCTCTCGGGCGTCGGGGTTCCCGCTACCGTCAATGCAGCGCGGATGAGCGGGGGCGTCTTCCCGACGCTCGCGGTGCGGCCGCTGCTGGGACGCGTGTTCACGCAAGCGGAGGACGATGCGCACGAGCCGGTGGCAGTGCTGAGCTACGCGGCCTGGCAAAGCCGCTTCAGTGGCGACGCTGCCGTGCTGGGGAGCAAGATCCTTCTCGACCGCAAACCGTATGTCGTACTTGGGGTGATGCCGCCGGCGTTTGAGTTTCCCCTGGTTCCGGGGCACCTGAATCATAGCGAGTTGTGGGTTCCGATGAGCTTCGATCCGGAGGATCTGAAAACGGGCGGGTCGTGGAACTTCCAGATGGTAGGCCGTTTGGAGCCGGGCGTGTCCGCGGCACAGGCGGTCAGCGATGCAAAGCGTGTGGCGGAAGAGACGATGCGAAACTACCCGGCGCCCATGGCCGGCCTCCGCATGCATCCTGTGGTCAGGCCTCTGCGGGAGGAGACGGTGGAAGGGGCGCGACCGCTGGTCCGCACGCTGTTCCTGGCCGTGGCTGTGGTGTTGCTGATTGCCTGCGCGAACCTGGCGGGGCTGCTGCTGGTGCGGGCGATCCGCGGCCGCCGGGAGATCGCGGTGCGGCTTGCGCTGGGTGCGCGCGCGGCGACGCTGATGCGGCAGGCGATCCTGGAGAGCCTGGTGCTGAGCGTGTGCGGGGGCTTGCTGGGGCTGGCGCTGGCATCGGTCGCGTTGCGGGTCGGCGTCGACCTGCTGCCGGAGACACTGCCGCGGACAAGCGAAATTGGCCTGGACTGGCCGGTGGTGGGGTTCGCGCTGGCGCTGGCGGTGCTGACCGGGGTGGTGTGCGGGCTGGCGCCGGCGTTTGCATCCCTGCGCACGAGCATGAACGCAACGCTCAAGGAAGGCGGACGCACCGGTAGCTCGGGCGCGGGACACGCCCGGCTTCGCTCCGGGCTGGTCGTCGCCGAAATCGCCATAGCGCTGGTGCTGCTGACCGCTGCGGGGCTGCTGCTGCGCAGTTTTGAGAAGATGCGGGCGGTGGATTTGGGTTTCCAGCCGGACCACACGCTGGTCGCGGCCTACTCGCTGCCGCGGAAGCAGTATTCCACGCAGGCTGCTGTGGATCAGTTTAACGGGGAGCTGCTGCGCCGGCTGGGGCAGCTGCCCGGCGTGAAAAGTGCCGGGCTTACTTCTTTTCTGCCTGCGTCGGGAAACAGCAGCAATAGCAGCTTTTACGGAGAGGGCTCGGTTGGAACGAAAGGCGGCCTGGACCTGGCTACAACCGTCCAGGTGCAAGGTGACTACTTTCAGGCGATGGGGATTCCGCTGCTGCATGGACGCTTGTTCACTCCGGATGACCGCGCAGGAACGCAAACAGTGGTGGTCGTGACGCGGAGACTTGCGGAGCAGACGTGGCCCGGTCAAGACCCGATCGGTAAGCGCCTGCACCTTGGAACACAGTCGATGCAGTTACCCTGGGCGACGGTGGTGGGCGAGGTCGGGGATGTGAAAGAGGGGTCTCCGGACCTGCCATTTAAGCAGGGGTACTACGTACCGATCGATCAGATGGAGGCGCTGGTTGGACCGCTGGCATCGCCGACCGACCTGGCCGGCAATGGCGCGTATATCACGCTCCGAGCTGTCGCGGCACCGGAGCAGATGGAGAATGCGCTGAGGGCTACCGTTCGCTCCATCGACGCGCAGCTGCCGCTGACGCAGGTGCAGACGATGCGACAGTCGGTTTCGGACAGCGAAGCGTCCCGCAGGTTCGATACGGTTCTGATCTCTTCGTTTGCCGGTGCTGCGGTACTGCTGGCGATCCTAGGAATCTACAGCTTGATTTCCTTCTCCGTCGCGCTGCGCTCGCAGGAGATGGCGATTCGCATGGCTCTCGGCGCACAACGTAGCGGTGTGGTTCGCCTGGTCGTGTACTCAGGAGCGAAGCTTGCGATCGTCGGCTGCGGCATCGGGCTGGCCGTAGCCGTTGCGACCAGCCGCTTGTTACGTACGTTTCTATTCGGGGTGAGCGCGCTGGACCCTCTGGTGCTGGCGCTGGCGGCGGCACTCGTGTTTCTGCTGGCGCTGGCTGCAACGCTGCTGCCGGCCCGACGAGCTTCCTCGGTCGATCCTATGCAGGCATTACGAGCTGAATAGTGTTGCGCCGTGGGGGCGCTCCGGGGTGTTCTCAGCTGCCAACGTGCACTTCCTTCAGCGTGTAACCAGCCCCTTCGATTGCCGCGCGTATGCCTGGCTCGCACGCCGGTTCGGCCAGAACCTCAGCATGGCCTATCTCGACCCGGTGCACCCGGACCCCGGGCACATTGCCGAGCGCCTGAGTAATGCGACGCACACACGCGTCATGTTGCATGCCGTCGATGGAGAGTGACTGCGTTTTGAAGTCTGCCATGGAAGTCCCCTACATCTTTCGATGCTTTTAGAAGGTACAAACTCCGCAAATTGCGCTAAGCACCGAGGACGATTTGCAGGACCACGACCCCGGCAAAAGCAGCGACCCAAAACCGTCGATAGCGGCCATCCAGAGCATCCGCGGCTACTCCGGCAAGGAACAGGAACGCAAACGGCAGCGCCCAAACCCATGCCTGCGCGCCAACGAACACCCCCGAGGCGGCGAGCAGGCAGGCCCCAAGCAGCGGGGCCGAGTTGCCGAAGTATCGGGACCGGCTCGAGAGGACCCAGAGCATGAGCGCGGCGGCTACAGAGAAGTACAAACCGGCGTTGCCCTTCCCTGCCGCTTGGTGTAACACTGACGCGGACAAGCGCCACCCTAGGGAATGCATCGCCAGAAACGAGGCGAGCGAAGCCAGTGCCCAAAGAGTAAACAGGAACGGCAACACGCGCCGGCGTCGTTCGGCCAGGTACAGAGTAGCTACGAGGGCCAGCCCCAGCCCCAGCCCACAAGCCATCGGCTGCGCGGCGGCGGTAAATACGCAGAGCAGGGCCATAAGCGCGATACGGGCCCGCCACTTGCGCCGTGGACCCTGGAGCGCATGCGCGACGCCTACCGCGGTATACAGCATTGCGAACAGGCCCAAGGCCGCCACGATCGCAGTGCCCGAGCAAAGCACCGCCGGCGCGGAAACATACAGAGCAAGCGCGACAGACGCGCCGCCCAAACCTACCTGGCGGTTCGAGACCCACCACAGGCAACCGCCAAGGGCCAGAGCGGCAGCCATGGAGGAGATCTGGCCTAGGGATGCTTGGTCGAGCGGTCGAGCGGCGTGAGCCAGCGTTGCTGCGAACCGGCCTGTCAGGAAGGTGAGCAGGAGCCCGGAGATGATCCACGGCAAAGCCGCATGGCCCGCCCGCTCACACGGTGAATCGCGCCGGGGCGCGGCACCGCCGCTGACGCGCTTCGAGAGCTCCGGAAGAAAGCGAGCGGTTGAGGCAAGCCGCGGGCCAAAACGTCGGCCCAGACCGGAGGCCACCGTCAGCTGCGGAGCCGCCCACCCAGCCGCTCGACGGCGCTCTGGATAGAGTGGCCCCAGCCCTGGAGTTCTTCTTCGCGCAGCGTGCGATCCATGGACTGGAAGACCGTCCGCAGCAGCAGGGAGTACTCCCCCGGAGACGCGTGCTCGCCGGCTGCATCGCCTGAGTCTTCGCCCGGAGGGACCGAGCGGATCTCTGCCGGCTCAAAGCGCTTGAGCTCGCCGATGCCGAGATCTCGGATCGCCTGCTCTACGGAGCCGTATTCAACATGCGACGACAGCAGGAAGGAGAAGTCCCGGCGCACCGGCTGGAAGCGCGAGAGCTCTTTGGGGATCGGATGCCGGAGGCCAAGCGCGAGCAATCGGTCGACCCGCAACTCGCCCAGAATAACGGTCTCCTTCAGTTTGCGGCGCGCCGCCTCCTCTGGATGCAGCTGACCGAAGAATCCGATGGTGGCGCCGTCCATTACGAGCCGCGCGGAGCGGCCGGGATGCAGCCACGCCGGCATGAGGCCCAGTTCCGGCGGGAATCGGTCGAAGTAGTGGAAGCGTGCCGTGAAGTGCGCCGCGAGCGCTTCGGCAATGCCCTTGGCGGTGAAGAAGTCGACCGGCGCCCCGTGAGGCGTACCGGTTGCGCCGAATGCGAGCGCGGAACGCTCGTCCACGCGGTCGGCCGCCGCCGGGCCGGCGCCTGAGAAAACCGTGCCGAGCTCAAACAGGGCCGCTTGCTCGACGCCTCGATGAAGATTGTGCGCGAGCATGGTGAGCATTCCGGGGATCAGTGACGGACGGAGCATTCCCGCTTCTTCGCTGAGCGGGTTTCCCATGGGGACAGCAGTGCCGGGTTGGGGGGCGAAGAGCGCGGCGTCCGCGGAGGAGACAAACGTGCTCGAAATGGCCTCAGACCATCCCGCGCCGAGCAGCACGCGGCGTATGGTGCGCTGGGCCGAGGCCTGCGGCAGCTCCCGTACCGAGCCTGAAAACGCAGGCAGCGTATTGCGAAACCGGTTGTAGCCATAGACGCGCGCGATCTCCTCAAGCAGGTCGATCTCGCGCTCGAGGTCGAGCCGCCAGCTCGGGAGCGCGACATGGAACTGCTCACGGGAAGGCTCAAAGGCGGCCGAATCGGGCGCTTCCTGCGCGCGCTGAGGGTTAGGCGAGCGCTGCTCCGCGCTCAGAGGTGGGGCTGAGGCCCCCGATGGCGAAACAGTGCAGCCAAGACCGGAAAGGATCGTCTGCGCTTCAGTCGCCGTTATCCCTTCGGGCGTATCCGTGGGCCCGAGTATGCGGCGCACCTCGCGCATGCGGAGCGCGAGGGAAGCGCGGCCAACGGTGCGGGCGAGCGCGCCAGGCTGCTGAATGTCGACAAAAGGCCCGCTGATATGACCGCCGGCGGCGAGAATAAGGCGGCTGACCAGCGTGGAAGCAGCGGGCGCGGCGTTGAAGTCCGCTCCACGCTCGAACCGGTGCGAGGCGTCCGTGTGCAGGCCGTGGCGCTTCGACGATTGGCGGATCGAAGCCGGGTCGAACCAGGCGGCCTCGACCAGCACATTCCTGGTTTCCGGCGTGATCATCGAGTCCCACCCGCCTATGACGCCGGCGATCGAAAGTGCGCGGCGCTCGTCCGCGATGACGAGGTCGTGGGGGTGCAAAGCGCGCTCGACGCCGTCGAGGGTGCGGAGCATTTCGCCGGCGTGGGCGCGGCGGACGACTATGCCCCCTTCCAGCTTGTCCAGGTCGAAGGCGTGCGTGGGCTGGCCGATGGCCTGCGTGACATAGTTGGTCGCGTCAACCGCGTTCGAGATTTGCTTCTGTTCAAGCAGCGTGAACCGGCGCGCGACCTCGCCGGTGGAGGGCGCGATGGTGACGCCGCGCAGCACGCGCGCGGTAAAGCGGCCGCACAGCTCCGGCGCTTCCACGCGCACCGGAAACGCATCGCCCGCGACCTCTGTGGGCAGTCTCACGTCCAGCGGCGCCAGTGGCACGCCGTAGATCACGGACGCCTCGCGCGCGATGCCGTAGTGATTCATAGCATCGACGCGATTGGTGGTGATGTCCATCTCGAGCAGCGAGCTGGCTCCCGGGTCGTGCCGGGCAGTGAGATCGAAGAGGCCTTCCACGGCAATGCCGCGAAGGGTGAGGGACTCAGCAAGCTCGGCATCGGTGGCTTGGAGGGTGGGCAAGTAGCTGCGCAGCCACTCTGTCAGTATCTTCACGGCCTGTCTCCCGCGCGTCGCGCCATATCATCCCCGTCGCGGTTGGTCATGCGAACTGCTCCAGAAAGCGGGCGTCACCGCTGTAGAGCAGGCCGATGTCGGTGATGCCGTACTTCATCATGGCGATGCGGTCGATGCCCATGCCGAAGGCGAAGCCGGAGATGCGGGCTGGGTCGTAGGCGGGCTGTTTTGTTTGCACATTGGTAAACACTTGGGGGTGGACCATGCCGCAGCCCAGGAGCTCGATCCAGCCGGAGTGTTTGCACTTTCGACAACCCCGGCCGCCGCAGAAGGGGCAGGAGATCTGGACGTCGGCGCTGGGCTCGGTGAAGGGGAAAAAGGATGGGAAGAAGCGGGTGCGGACTTGGGGGCCGAAGAACTCGCGCATGGCGTGGTCGAGGGTGCCTTTGAGGTCGGCGAAGGTGATGTTCTGGTCGACACAGAGGCCTTCGATCTGGTGGAAGACGGGGGAGTGGGTGGCGTCGGACTCGTCGTTGCGGTGGACCTTGCCGGGGATGACGAGGCGGATGGGCGGAGGCCCCTGCTCCATGGACCGGATCTGGACCGGAGAGGTGTGGGTGCGCATGAGGAGGCGCTCGCGCGGGGGTTTGCGCTCCTGGTGGGCGATGACGAGGGTGTCCTGGGTGTCGCGGGCGGGATGACCGGGGGGGAAGTTGAGAGCTTCGAAGTTATAGAAGTCGGTTTCGACCTCGGGGCCGCTTGCGACCGAGTAGCCCATGCGTTCGAAGACGGCGATCATCTCGTGCATGGTGCGGATGAGAGGATGCTCGGCGCCTAAGCGGGGAGCGACGCCGGGCAGGGTGATGTCGACAGATTCGGAGGCGAGCGCGGTGTAGGCGCCGCGAGATTCGAGGGCGGTGAGGGCCTGCTCGATGACGGCCTTGAGTTCG